>NZ_VRVA01000003.1:0-199865 GCF_008039945.1 Methylobacterium sp. WL64 | reverse complement strand
GCCCATGCCCGCCCGCCGGGGCGCCCGCGTCCGTGACCGCCATCGCGCCCCCATCGGCCCACGCGGCCGGACATCTGTCCCAGGTTTCACGATAGCCCGATGGTCCGGGCGCCGCCGCCCCCTTATCTTGCGACACGTGGCCCCGCTTGAGGGCCACGCCGAAGCGGAGCGTCCGATGACACGCCTGTCCAAAACCGGTCTGATCGCCCTCCTCGCATGGTCCGTGCCGCTGGCGACCTCCGCGGTCCAAGCGGCCGGCGCCGGCACCCCGTACGCGGCGACGCTGAACAGCGGCAGCGAGGTGCCGGCGACCGATTCGAAGGGCACCGGCAGCATCACGGCGACCTACGATCCGGCCACCAAGCACCTGAGCTGGAACGGGACCTACAGTGGCTTGACCGGCCCGGTCACCGCCGCGCATTTCCATGGCCCGGCCGCCGCAGGCGCGAATGCCGGCGTCCTGGTGCCCGTGACCGCCACCAGCAGCCCGTTCTCCGGCGAGGCCACCCTCGACGATTCCAAGGCCGCCGACCTCGAAGCCGGCAAGCTCTACTTCAACCTCCACACCGCGGCGAATCCGAAGGGGGAGATCCGGGGGCAGGTCGAGCGCGCGCACTGAACGTCCCAAACGCCGGGAGACGCGGCTTCGCGCGGCAGCGCAGACCCTGTGCGACGGTGTGATCGTACACCGTCGGCGGCTCCGGCGGTCGATGATCTGGGCCGCGGATCTGGGCCGCGGTCCCCTTCTCATGTGCCGGGCGATCGAAGACCGCCCGGCCTCAAAGACGGGCGCGCGGTCGGGCAGGCTTCAGGCCCGGCATAGCTCCATGATCATGGCGAACGCGGGCGACGCGATCTCCGGCAGCGCGACAGCCTCGGCTGTGAAGAATCGCTGGATCGCTTCGCCATGCGGGACGACTACTTTTTAGCGCCTGCCGGGTGGCCCCTCCGGCAAATGACGCTTAGGCGGATTCTCCCGAGCAGCCGGAGGTGCCGATGAAGCAGATCGAGGCCATCATTGCGTGGACACCCGCCCGCTGGGCGGAGCTGCGGCCCGAGACGGCCGGGCAGATCGTGGTGCTGCCGGCCCCCGACACGGACGGTGCGGCGAAGCATTACATCATGCACGCGGGCGCGAGTTCCTCCGCGCTGGCGGCCCTGTCGGACGAGGCCCGGATCGCCCGCCTGTTCATCGATTTCCAGACGATCGTGGTGCGCGACGGGCTCGACCCGCAGGTCGTCCACCGCGCCTTCCTGGCGATCGACGAGTACCGATTCCGGATCGCGCCGGACACGGAGGGCGCCGAATTCGAGGACCCGCCCGAGGAGGATTAGCACCGCGCCTTGAAAACCGGGGCCACGCAGCAAGACCTGCGGCTGCGGAACGCCGACATCGTGACAACGGCTTTCCTCGCTTGGAGCGCCGGGCCTGCCCGCTCTCGACTTTACCGGCTAGAACGCGCGCCGTCGAAATGGAGGCCCGTTCGACGTAAGCGAGCGCGCGAAAGCTAGGACGCTAGATCTGCTCCCGATCGCAACGTAACCGGGACCAGCTCTGGCGTCCGTCGGATCGCGTTTCGCCGGAGTCTTGGACGGAGCAGCGATTTGCAGGGTCGCCTGGCGTTAGCGACTTGCCGCGCATCGAAGTGGCGCGATCCGGAGATCCCCCGGGATGCAACAGGGCGGGGCTGAGGCCGGAGACGGCCGGGCAGATCGCCATGGTGCCCGCGCGCGACGGTGCCGGACCGAGCGGACCCATTTCCGGACGTATGTGAAACCGGCCCGCCGCTCGCGCAAGCGTGAGAATAACGAATACACATCCGCGCAGCGTGCCCTATGTCCCGGTCGGGTTCCGACACCACCGGAGGCTGGCCATGCCCCTATCCCGTCGCGCCGTCATCGCGGCTGCCACTCTGGCGCCGCTCGCCGGCCGCTTGTCCTGGGCCGCGGAGCCACTGATCCGAAGACCGATCCCATCGACTGGCGAGATGCTGCCGGCGTTGGGGATCGGCACCTCCCGGCGCTACGAGGTCGAACCGAATGCCGAGGCGGTCGCGCCCCTGAAGGCGGCGGTGCAGGCTTTTGTGTCGCTCGGCGGCACGGTGATCGACACGGCGCCGAGCTACGGCACCGCCGAGGACGTGCTGGGCCTGATCCTGGCCGAGCCCGGCCTGCGCGAGAAGCTGTTCCTGGCCAGCAAGGTCGACACGCAGGGTCGCGACGCGACGCGCGCGGAGTTCGAGCGGTCGCTGAAGCGGATGAAGGTCGAAAGCCTCGATCTGGTGGCGGTCCACAACCTGATCGACGTGGACGCGAATCTCGCGGTCCTGCGCGACCTGAAGGGTACCAAGCGGATTCGCTATGTCGGCGTCACAGTCTGGCGGGACGGCCAACTCGACGCCCTCGAGGCGGTGATGAAGCGCGAGACGCTCGACTTCATCCAGGTGAACTACGCCATCGACAACCGGGCCGCGGCCGAGCGCATTCTCCCGCTCGCCGCCGACAAGGGCGTGGCCGTGATGACCAACGTGCCGTTCGGCCGGGATCGCCTGTTCAAGGCGGTGCAGGGCAAGGAGCTGCCCGCGGTGGCCAAGGATCTCGGCTGCACCAGCTGGCCCCAGGTCTTCCTGAAATACGTGCTCGGCCACCCCGCCGTGACATGCCCGATCCCCGGCATGGCCAAGGTGGCCTATGTCGAGGACAACCTTGCCGCAGCCCGGGGCCCGCTCCCCGACGCGGCTCAGCGTAAGCAGATGGAGACCTTCATCGATGCGGTCTGATCGCACCACGCGGCGCGCTGCGCTCGCCCTCGCCGCCGTCCTCATGACGGCCACCGCGGTTCCGGCCCTGGCGCAAGAGAGTGCCAAGAAAATACGGATCGGGGTGATCGGGGCCGGCAACATCGGCGGTACCATCGGCGGCCTCTGGGTGAAGGACGGCCACGAGGTGATGTTCGCCTCGCGCCATCCAGAGACCCTGGCGCCGATGATCGCGGAGCTTGGATCCAAGGCCAAGGCCGGGACGCCGGAAGAGGCGATCAAGTTCGGCGAGGCGGTGTTCGTCGCCGTGCCCTACAAGGCCTATCCCGACCTCGCGAAGGATTTGGCGGCGTCACTCTCCGGCAAGGTCGTGCTCGACGCCGGCAACGCCACGCAGAAGCGCGACGGCGCGCTCTACGACGAGGTTCAGGCGAACGGCATCGGGGCGACCTCGGCCAAGTATCTGCCGGGCGCCAAGGTGGTCCGGGCCTTCAACGCGGCCAACTACAAGGTGTTCGCGAAGGCGGGTGCGAACGGCGGCCAGGACCGCCAGGGCGGCCGGATGGCGATCCCGATCGCCGGCGACGATCCCGCGGCGCTGAAGGTGGCCGAGGTCCTTGTGCGCGATGCCGGCTTCGATCCGGTCGTCGTGGGCCCGCTCAAGGACGCCGACAAGTTCGCCATGGGGTCGCCCGGCTTCGGTCACGAGGCCACCGCCCCGGAGTTGCGCGAGAAGCTCGGGCTGGGGAAGTGACGGGCGCGTGCCTGAAACATCCGCGCCCCGCGGCCCGCTCGCGCGCCTGATCGACATCCGGCCCGGCGAGGGCCAGGCGCTCGCCTGGTCCTGGGCCTATATCTTCTCGATCCTGGCCGCCTACTACGTGCTGCGCCCGATCCGCGACCAGATGGGCGTGGCCGGGGGCATCGAGAACCTGCCGTGGCTCTTCACGGCGACGCTGGTCGGCATGCTCGCCCTGAACCTGCCCTTCGCCTACCTGGTGAAGCGCATGCCGCGGGCGCGGTTCGTGCCGATCACCTACCGGTTCTTCGCCGCCAACATCCTGGCCTTCGCGCTGGCCCTGTACCTGGCCCCGCCCGATTGGGGCATCTGGATCGGCCGGGTGTTCTTCGTCTGGCTGTCGATCTTCAACCTGTTCGTGGTCTCGATCTTCTGGGCCACCATCGTCGACGTCTTCTCGAACGACCAGAGTAAGCGCCTGTTCGGCTTCATCGCGGCCGGCGCGACCGTGGGGGCCATCACGGGCTCGGCCACCACCGCGATCCTCGCCAAGAACGTGCCGACCTGGGGCCTGATGCTCTGCGCGGTGGTGCTTCTCGAAGTCGCGGTGTTCTGCATGCGCGGGCTGGCGTCCCTGTCGGCGCGGCTCCACGCCGTTCCGGGCAGCGAGACCGTCAGCGACGGGCAGGACCGCACCATCGGCGGCAGCGTGCTGGCGGGCGTGACCCGGACCCTGGCGTCGCCCTACCTGCTCAACATCTCGCTGTTCCTGCTGCTGTTCTCGGTGACCTCGACCTTCCTGTATTTCGAGCAGGCCGGCATCGCCAAGCGGAGCTTCCCGGACCGGGGCGCACAGACCGCGTTCTTCGCCAGCGTCGATCTCGCGGTGAACGTGCTGACCCTCGGCGTGCAGCTGTTCCTGACCGGGCGGATCGTCAAGCGGCTCGGCGTTGGGATCACCCTGGCGCTGCTGCCGGCCTTCAGCGTGCTGGGCTTCGCCGCGCTCGCCGTCTCGCCCACCATCGGGGTGATCGTAGCGTTCCAGGTCCTGCGCCGGGCCGGAAATTTTGCGATTGCCCGCCCGATCCGGGAAGTCCTGTTCACCGTGGTTCCGAGGGAAGATCGCTACAAGGCCAAGAGCTTCATCGACACGGTGGTCTATCGCCTGGGCGATCAGGTCGGGGCGTGGTCGTTCACCGGAATCCAGGGGCTCGGCCTCGGCAGCACCGGGATCGCCGGGGCGGCGGTACCGCTCTCGGTGGCCTGGCTGCTCAACAGCCTATGGCTCGGCCGGGCCCAGGATCGCCGTCAGGCTGCAATGGACGAGCCTGCACCAGACCCCGCTGCCTTGCGACGCGACGCGCCGTAATCCGCCGCCACTGGTGCCGAAGGGGCCGCCGCGTTAAGCGGCGGTTTACCATGCGGCGCGAGATCTCGTGCTCAGCTCCGCAGGAGGGGGACGAGACGGCATGACGTGTCCGGCACAGCCCGGTCCGGGCTCGAAGGTCCGCGCCGCGGCTCTGCTCGTCCTGGTGGCGCTCGCCTCGGTTCCGGCCCGCGCGGAGGAGCCGCTGTTCATCCGCATCCGGCCGACGCAGGACGGCGACCGGACCGCCCGCGAGGCCCTGTGGGCGCGTCGTCAGGCCCATGCCCGCGCGGTGATCGAATCCGTCTGCACCGGCTGCCTCGGCGCCTGGAAACCGGAGCAGCCGGTACTCCCAGTTGCGACCCCCGGTCCCGCGCAGGCCAGGATTGCGGACCTTACTGCGCCGGCAGGGCTTGAAACCGACACCGGCTCCGGGGCATCCGAGCCAGCTTCCGATCCATCGCTTCCCGAGAGGCAACCATGACACAAGCGCATCCGACCAGCGGCGCCGAGCCCGAAGTCGATTGCCCCGTGAGCCTCGAGGTTCTGGGCGAGGTCTACCGGGCCGACGAGTTCGACCTTCCGATGATCCTGGAGCAGATCACGCCTCTGAAGCGCGCCCAGCTCGCCGCCTACCTCTACGGTAAGAGCCACATGCACAAGCTCGGCCTGAAGGTGGCCCGCTCCTGCGACCGCGACGACCTGATTCGGGTCGCCGGCGAGATCGGCTCGGTGATCCACGGCCAGGCGCACCTGAAGCCGGCCAAGCCGGCCCCCGTCGCCGCCCCGGAACTGCGCGCCAAGACCCTGCCGGGCCAGAAGAAGGTCAGCCTCGCGGGCGCACCGGCCAAACCCGCGATCAGCCTGGGCGGCTCGGCCAAGGTCCGCAACTTCGACTGACCGCGACCGGCGCGTAGGCCGTCCCGTCGGGCGCACGGCCCGGCGTCGAGCCGGCCGCGAGCTCTGCGCCCGGCGCGCGGCTCGCATCGTGATCCCCAGGCGGAGCCGGGCCCCTGCGTTGCGTGTGCCCCGGCCTTCGGATAATCGCCCGCGATGAACACCGACCACGACAAGATCCTGATCGTCGATTTCGGCTCTCAGGTGACCCAGCTCATCGCCCGGCGGGTGCGGGAGGAGGGGGTCTATTGCGAGATCGTCCCCTTCACGAAGGCCGAGGCCGCTTTCCGCGAGCAGAAGCCGAAGGGCGTGATCCTCTCCGGCGGCCCCGAATCGGTGACCGTCGAGGCGAGCCCCCGGGCGCCGCAGCTCGTGTTCGAATCGGGCGTCCCGGTCTTCGGCATCTGCTACGGCCAGCAGACCATGGCGGCCCAGCTCGGCGGCGCGGTCGAGGGCGGGCACCACGCCGAGTTCGGCCGGGCCGAGGTCGAGATCCTGGCCGATTGCCCGCTGTTCAACGGCGTCTGGCATACGGGCGAGAAATATCCGGTTTGGATGAGCCACGGCGATCGGGTCACCAAGCTCCCGGACGGCTTCACCACCGTGGCGATCTCGAAGAACGCCCCCTTCGCGGCCGTGGCCGACGCGGCGCGCAACTACTACGCGGTGCAGTTCCACCCCGAGGTGGCCCACACCCCGCACGGCGCCCTGCTGATCCGCAACTTCGTGCGCGACATCGCCGGCTGTTCCGGCGACTGGACCATGGGCGCCTACCGCGAGGAGGCGATCGCCAAGATCCGCGAACAGGTCGGCGCGGAGAAGGTGATCTGCGGCCTGTCCGGCGGGGTCGATTCGGCCGTCGCCGCGGTGCTGATTCACGAGGCGATCGGCGATCAGCTGACCTGCGTGTTCGTCGATCACGGACTGCTCCGCCTGGGCGAGGCCGAGCAGGTCGTGGCGCTGTTCCGGGACCATTACAACATCCCGCTGGTCCACGTTGAGGCGAGCGGCATGTTCCTCTCGGCGCTGGAGGGCGTCAGCGACCCGGAGGTCAAACGGAAGACGATCGGCCGCCTGTTCATCGACGTGTTCGAAGCGGAATCGAAGAAGATCGGCGGCGCGGCGTTCCTGGCGCAGGGCACGCTCTACCCGGACGTGATCGAGAGCGTGTCGTTCACCGGCGGTCCGTCGGTGACGATCAAGAGCCACCACAATGTCGGCGGCCTGCCCGAGCGCATGAACATGAAGCTCGTGGAGCCGCTGCGCGAGCTGTTCAAGGACGAGGTCCGGGTGCTCGGCAAGGAACTCGGCCTGCCCGACGCCTTCGTCGGCCGCCATCCGTTCCCGGGTCCCGGCCTGGCCATCCGCTGCCCCGGCACGATCACGACGGAGAAGCTCGAGGCCCTGCGCAAGGCCGATGCGATCTATCTCGACGAGATCCGCCAGGCCGGCCTCTACGACACGATCTGGCAGGCCTTCGCGGTGATCCTCCCGGTGAAGACGGTGGGCGTGATGGGCGACGGCCGCACCTATGACCACGTCTGCGCCCTGCGCGCCGTGACCTCGGTGGACGGCATGACCGCCGACTTCTACCCATTCGACATGGCCTTCCTGGGCCGGGTCGCAACCCGGATCATCAACGAGGTGAAGGGCATCAACCGGGTGACCTACGACATCACCTCGAAGCCGCCCGGCACGATCGAGTGGGAGTGACGGGCGCGCTTCGCAGCGATCGAACGACCGCTATGAACCCCCGCTCAGCAGCAGCTCGGCCGCGATCACCCACATGGTGATCGCGATCCCGCCTTCCAGCACGCGCCACGCGGCCGGCTTGGCGAACAGGGGCCGGAGGATCGCGGCGCCGTAGCCCAGCGCGAAGAAGAACGCGACCGAGGCGCTCATCGCGCCCGCCGCGAAGGCGGGTTCCTGGCCGGGGAAGCGCGTCGAGATCGATCCGATCAGCAGCAGCGTGTCGAGATAGACGTGCGGGTTGAGCCAGGTCAGCGCGAGGCAGGTCGCAAGCGTCCGCCCGAGGCCGGCGGCGGATCCCGGGGCGGGCCGCAGCGCCTCGGTGGCTGCGAAGGCCGACCGGAGGCTGCGCGCGCCGTACCAGATCAGGAAGGCCGCGCCGGCATACAGCATCGCCGGCCGCAGCCACGGGGCGAAGACCACGAGGCTCTTGAAGCTGGTCACGCCGACCAGGATCAGGAGCGCGTCGGACGCCGCGCACGTGGCGCAGACCAGCGCGACATGCTCGCCGCGCAGGCCTTGCCGCAGCACGAAGGCGTTCTGGGCACCGATGGCCAGGATCAGGCCGGCGCTGACGGAGAACCCGGTCAGATAGACGTCGAACACGCGGGGTTACTCATCGGAGGTCGAACGCTCTTGGCGCTGTCGGCGCGGTATGCGTTCAAGAGCCAGAGATTGTCCAAGGTCATCGCTACGAAGCCCGCCGACACGGTGAGCGCCGCGAATCGTCCCTGCCCGGCGCCGTGTCATCCCCTGTGATGCTGACCGGGGTCACGTCGCTTCACACCTGATGACGGGGCGGAAGGCCGAGATTCACACGCAGGAGCCGCGGGACCGAGTTCCGAGGCTCGCACAAGCGATCACCCGCCTTCCGCGAATGCTCACCGCGCGCACAGCACCGGCTCCAGCGCCGCCATCGCCTGCCGGAACGCCGCCAGGTGCAGGCCGTCCCGGAGCGCTCCGGGCTTGGCGTAGCCTGTCTCGCCGTCGCGCAGCGGCGCGAACGGGTCCGCGAAGGTGCATCCGAGGCGGGTGCAGAGCGCGCGCAGCCGGTGCGAGTAATCCGGCACGGCCGCCGCATCGAGGAACCGGCCGCTCTCGCGGCCGATCGGGGGCAGGGCGGTCACCACCACGCGGGGGCTAGCCGCCTGAAGCCGTTTGACGAGGGCAACCACATGCGCCTCGAACCGCGAAGCCGCCTCGGCTGACCGTGGGGCGTTCTTCGCGAGGATGTCGTTGGTGCCGATCGTCAGGGCCGCGACCTTGGGCGCATGGTCGAATCGCAGCCCGGCGAGGTGATCGAGAAGGGCGGCGGCGGTCGCACCGCTGAAGCCGCCGTTGACGAGGTCCAGGCCGCAGGGCCGCTGGCTTCCGGGCTGCAGCTCCACCTGGGAATCGCCGGCCCAGAACACGTAGTCCTGCGGCGCCTCGTCCAGGCTGACCTGGACGGCGATGCCGCGCATCACCGCGTAGGCCCGGGCATCCACGGCGGGCTTGTGCAGATGCCAGCCGGCGAGGGCTCCCAGCGCCAGCAGGGCCAGCGCCGCGAGGATCGCGAGAAGGCCCCGCCTCACGGCTCGGCGCCGGCCCGGTCGACCCGCGCCTCGGGCCGCGAATCGGTCGTCGCGTAATAGGGCTTGATGTCGAGGAGCGGCGTTCCGTCCAGGCAGTCGAGCCCGCGGACCTGCAGGGTGTCGCCCGCGCGGCTGATCAGCGCGACGACCGAGAGCGCGATCGGGTTGGGCCGGGCGGGGGAGCGCAGCGCGAACGTGCCGCGCGGCCCGTCGGCGTGGCGCGGCTGCTGAACCACGAGCCCCCGGGTGGCCTGGTCCATCCAGTAGAGCAGGATGAGGTGCGTGCAGCCGGTGATCGTGAGCAGGCCGGGCGCATAGGCTGGATCGACCTCGACGGTGCAGACGGCGTCGGTCTGCAGCCCGTTCTTCGGGCAGTCCCGGCGCGTACGCCACGGCGTCCTGAGGCGGCCGATGAAGTGGAGGCCGGCGTCGAATGCGGCGGGCAGGTCCGCCATCTCCTCGCCGGGACGGATCCCGAATTCGTCCGCGCCGCTCAAGGAACCTCCGCGCCCTCTCATCCCGCGCCGGTTCTCGGTCAAGCGCCGTCCGGCCGCAAGCCCGGGTCGCGCGCGCACGCTCCGCGGTGTAGATCCGAGCTTGCGACGGGAGGGTTCATGATCGAGCGGGAATTGCGGCCGATGCAGGCCGTGGCGGATGCGGAGAGCGCAGTCGATCGCCTGGTCGAGCTCTATGACGGCGCCGCCGACGCCTTGCGGCAGGCGCTGGAGCGGTACCTTGCGGGCGGTCCTCCGCCGGACGCCACCGAGCGTCTCGCGTTCCGCTATCCCGAATTGCGGATCAGCTATCGCCCCGCCGGCCCGCTGCCGCGGGTGCGCCGCGCCACCGCCAAGCTCCAGGCCGCCGGCACCTACGCCACCACGGTCACGCACCCGGCCTTCTTCCGCCACTATCTCACCCGGCAGCTGCAGCCGCTGATCGACGATTACGGCATCCAGATCGAGGTGGGCCTGAGCGCACAGGAGATCCCCTATCCCTACGTGCTGGAGGCAGGGCTCGACGCGCGCGGGAGCACCGTCGACGGCGCCGAACTCGCGACCTACTTCCCCGTTCCGCTGCTGTCGCTGGTGGGCGACGAGATCGCCGACGGGACGTTCGATCTTGTGGACGGCGAGCCGCTGCCTCTGGCGTTGTTCGACGCGGTGCGGGTGGATTACTCCCTGCGCCGCCTGGTCCACTACACGGGGTGCGACTGGCGCGAGGTCCAGCCCTGGATCCTGCTCACCAACTACCACCGCTACGTCGATCAGTTCGTCCGGCACGGGCTGGAGCGCCTGGCTTCCGGCGCGGAGGGTTTCGAGCGGCTGGTGCTGCCCGGTGGCCTGTCGGTGAGCCGGGCGGAGGCCGCGACGGCCGATCCCGCCGCGGTGATCGCCGCTTCGCCCTGGCACCGCCACCAGATGCCGGCCTATCACCTCGTGGCGCGCGGCGCCGATGGCACCATGCAGGGCACGACGCTGGTCAATATCGGCGTCGGCCCCTCGAACGCGAAGACGATCACCGATCACCTCGCCGTCCTGCGCCCGGATTGCTGGCTGATGGTCGGCCATTGCGGCGGCCTGCGCCAGTCGCAGACCATCGGCGATTACGTGCTGGCCCACGCCTATCTCCGGCGGGACCGGATCCTCGACGAACTGGTGCCGCCGGACGTGCCGGTGCCGGCGCTCGCCGAGGTGCAGGTCGCGCTCCAGAGCGCCGCCGCCTCGGTGACCGGCGAGCAGGCGGAGGCTCTGAAGCGCCGGCTGCGCACCGGCACGGTGGTGACCTATGACGACCGCAACTGGGAGCTGCGGTTCAGCCAGGAGCGCCGGCGGATCAACCAGTCGCGGGCGATCGCGGTGGACATGGAGAGCGGCACGGTGGCGGCGCAGGGCTTCCGCCTGCGCGTGCCGTACGGGGCGCTGCTCTGCGTCTCCGACAAGCCGCTCCACGGCGAGATCAAGCTGCCCGGCGCGGCGAACGCGTTCTACGACCGGGCGGTGTCGGAGCACCTGCGCGTCGGGCTGGCGGCCCTCGACGCGCTGCGGGCCGACCGGCACGGGCTGCATTCGCGCAAGCTGCGCAGCTTCGACGAGCCGCCGTTCCGGTAACCCGCCGGACCCTCGATACAGTCAAGCTTTCAATATTTTCGTACAATTTTCGCATGACAGCGACTGACTGACACGGCGTATTCAGTCGTCGCGCCGGGATACCTGCGATCGATCGGACGTTGGAAAGTCATACTCCTCGCAAGGATTGGACTTTCTCATGAAGCGCTTTGCTCTCGCATCGACGGCTCTGCTGGCGGCCTTCACCCTGGTCCCGGCCGGCGCGGATGCCCGCGGCTTCGGCGGCGGCGGCTTCCGGGGTGGCGGCTTTCACGGCGGCGGGTTCGGCTGTGGCGGGTTCCTGGGCGGCGCGTTGGGTGGCGGCGGTTTCCGCGGGGCCGGCTTGGGTGGCGGCGGCTTCCGCGGTTCAGCTCTTGGCGGTGGCGGATTTCGCGGCGCGGGCATCGGTGATCCCGGCATCGGGGTCGGCCGCGGTGTCGGAGTCGGTGGCTTCCAGCGCGGCGGCTTCGCCAATGCCGGCCGCGGCGGTCTGATCGGCCATCGCGGCGTCGTCGGCCGTGGGTTCGCCAACCGCGGCTATTATGGCCGGGGTTATGGTGGTGGCTACGGCCGCGGCCTGGGTTATGGCCTTGCCGGTGTCGGCCTCGGATTGGGGGTCGGCTACGGTCTCGGCGGTGTCGGATACGGCTTGGCCGGCGACGGCTACGGCGACAGCTGCACCGGTGCCTTCGGCTACGGTTACGATCCCGCCTATTGCGGCACCTACGGCTACGGCTACTGAACGCCGTCCGCAGGCTCCGTCGCTGCCATGAAGGCCCGGCCGGAAACGGTCGGGCTTTTTTTAGGCGCGAGGGCGGTTTCTGGACCCGTCGGCCTTCGCGGTTCGCGAAGGCTGCGTCGCGGACTGCCGAATTGCGAATGGTTCCAGACCGGCCCATGCAGGTGCTTGCGCGCAGAGCGGGAGGGGCGGATGAGCGGAGGAGCGGTCGTTCCGGCGACAGCCGCCCTGCTGGTGTTGTGCATGGGCCTCTGGGCCACGGCACTCCTGCCGGAGATCGTCACTGCGCTCGCCTTCTTTGGTCTGGCGATGCTGCTGCGGCTTGGAACTGCCGCCACCGTGTTCTCGGGCTTCTCGGCCTCGGCGTTCTGGCTGGTCCTGTCCGGCATGGTCGTGGGCCAGGGCATGACCCGCACGGGCCTCGGCGCCCGCATGGCCGGCGCGCTGGCGGGACGCCTGTCCGGCTCCTACGCGCAATTCATTGCCGGCCTTGTGATCCTGAGCTTCCTGATCGCGTTCGTGATGCCGTCCAACCTCGGCCGGATCGCCCTGATGATCCCGGTGACGCTCGCGCTCTGCGACAGCTTCGGGCTGGTGCCGGGCCGGCCGGGACGGACCGGCGCGGTCCTGGCGGTCGGCGTCGCGACGCCGATCCTGTCGGCGGCGATCCTGCCCGCCAACGTTCCGAATCTCGTGATGGCCGGCTCCGCCGAGAAGGTGCTCGGCCTGCACCTCTCCTACCTGTCCTACTTCGTCCTGCACGCGCCGGTCCTGGCGGTGGTGAAGGGCGCCCTGCTGGTGGCGCTGATCGTGCGCCTGTTCCCCGACCGGCTCAGCCCCGACGCACACGCCCTGCCGGTGCCGCGGCCCGTCTCGGGTGCGGAACGGCGCCTGGCGGTGATCCTCGCCTGCACTCTGGCGCTCTGGATGACCGACAGCCTGCACGGCCTCGCCCCGGCCTGGGTCGGGCTCGCGGCCGCGGTGATCTGCCTGCTGCCCAGGATCGGGGTGCTTCCGCCCGAGTCGTTCCAGCAGGTGAACCTGCGGACCTGCTTCTACATCGCGGCGCTGCTGGGCCTCGTCGCCCTGGTGAACGAGACCGGCCTCGGGGCACGGCTCGGCCATGCGCTGCTGGCCGTGGCGCCGCTCACCCCGGACGTGCCGACCCAGAACTTCGCGGTGCTCGCCGGCATCAGCACGGTCCTGACGCTGCTCGTCACGGCCAACGGGGCGCCGGCCCTCTACACCGCGCTGGCGGGGGAGATGTCCCAGGCCAGCGGGCTGTCGGCGCTCGCCGTCGTGTCCGTGCAGGTGATCGGCTATTCGACGCTGTTCTTCCCCTATCAGGCGCCCCCGATCGTGGTCGCCAGCGAGCTCGGTGGCGTGCGCCTGCGGGACGCGACGCGACTCACCCTGGCTTTCGGGCTGGCCTCGCTCGTGATCGCGACGCCCCTCGATTACGCCTGGTGGCGCCTCCTGGGCCAACTCAAGTGACAGATCCGCCACCCTATCAACACGCCCCCCGCATTGCGCCGCAGCATGACACATTGCGGCTTGGGCCCGGAGGCACTAGCGCTACCACCAGATTAGAGACGGTCCAGTTCGCAGCTGCGAGGCTTCAACCCAATGGCACCCACCGCCCGCCCGACAGTGGCACAGCCGCTTTCACCGCATCTCCAGATCTATCGCTGGACCTGGACGATGGCGATGTCGGTGTTTCACCGTATTACCGGCACCGCGCTCTACGGCGGAACTGCCCTCGTCGCGATCTGGCTCGTGGCGCTTGCCTCGGGGCCGGCGGCCTATTCCTACGTCGCCTGGTTCTTCGGCTCGCTGCTCGGCCGCCTGATCTTGTTCGCCTACACGTGGGTGCTGATGCATCACATGCTCGGCGGCCTGCGCCACCTGGTTTGGGATACCGGCGTCGGCTTCGACCGGGAGAAGCGCCTGAACATGGCGCGCCTGACGCTGGTCGGGTCGATCGCGCTCACCATCGTCATCTGGGCGGTCGCCCTTCTGGTCCGCTGAGGGGAGGCCGGCATGGCTAAGGAAGAGATCCGCCAGGACACCCGCGTCTCGATCCGCACGCCGCGCGCGCGCGTCCGCGGCATCGGCATCGCCCATCACGGCGCCGGCCACTGGTGGCAGCAGCGGGTGACCGCCGCGGCGAACGCCGTCCTGATGCTGGCCTTCGTGGTGATCGTCGCCAGCATGGCCGGCCGGGGCTATGTCGAAGCGACGCAGCTGATCGCGAAACCCTTCGTCTCGATCATCCTGATCCTGGCGCTCCTGTCGGTGACGATCCACATGCGGATCGGCATGCAGGTGGTGATCGAGGACTACGTTCACGGCCAGGGCACGAAGATCGCCGCCGTGTTCGCCAACAACATCTACGCGGTCCTGGTGGCCGTGGCTTGCCTCTACGCGGTCCTGCGCATCGGCTTCGGACAGCCGGCCTGAACCCCGCCATCACGCATTTCGAGGAGCCGATCATGGCCGCCAACGGCACCAACGGCAGCGGACCTGCCTACACCATCCACGATCACGCCTTCGACGTGGTGATCGTCGGGGCCGGCGGCGCGGGCCTGCGCGCCACCGTCGGCTGCTCCGAGGCCGGCCTGCGCACCGCCTGCATCACCAAGGTGTTCCCGACTCGGTCGCACACCGTGGCGGCGCAGGGCGGCATCTCGGCCTCGCTCGGCAACATGGGCCCGGACGATTGGCGCTGGCACATGTACGACACCGTGAAGGGGTCGGACTGGCTCGGCGACCAGGACGCGATCGAGTACCTCGTCCGCAACGCGCCGGCCGCCGTCTACGAGCTGGAGCATTGGGGCGTGCCCTTCTCCCGCACGGACGAAGGCAAGATCTACCAGCGCCCGTTCGGAGGCATGACCACCGATTACGGCAAGGGCACCGCCCAGCGGACATGCGCGGCGGCCGACCGAACCGGCCACGCCATGCTGCACACCCTCTACGGGCAGGCGGTGAAGAACCAGACCGACTTCTTCATCGAGTACTTCGCCCTCGACCTGATCATGGATGAGGACGGCCGCTGCCGGGGCGTCATCGCCCTCGACCAGGCCACCGGCGAAATCCACCGGTTCCGCGCCCAGACCACCATCCTGGCCACCGGCGGCTACGGCCGCGCCTACTTCTCGGCGACCTCGGCGCATACCTGCACGGGCGACGGCAACGCCATGGTGCTGCGGGCCGGTCTGCCGCTCCAGGACATGGAGTTCGTGCAGTTCCACCCCACCGGCATCTACGGCGCCGGCTGCCTGATCACCGAGGGCTCGCGCGGCGAGGGCGGCTACCTGACCAACTCCGAGGGCGAGCGCTTCATGGAGCGCTACGCCCCCTCGGCCAAGGACCTCGCCTCGCGCGACGTGGTCTCGCGCTCGATGACCATGGAGATCCGCGACGGCCGCGGCGTCGGCAAGAACAAGGACCACATCTACCTGCACCTCGACCACCTGGACCCGAAGATCCTGCACGAGCGCCTGCCGGGCATCTCGGAATCCGCCAAGATCTTCGCGGGCGTCGACGTGACCAAGGAGCCGATCCCGGTCATCCCGACCGTGCACTACAACATGGGCGGCATCCCCACGAACTATCACGGCGAGGTGCTGACCCTGCGGGACGGCAACCCCGACACCGTGGTGCCGGGCCTCATGGCGATCGGCGAGGCGGCCTGCGTCTCGGTCCACGGCGCCAACCGCCTCGGCTCCAATTCGCTGATCGACCTCGTGGTGTTCGGCCGCGCCGCCGGCAAGCGCTGCGCCGAGATCGTCGAGCCGAACGGCCGGGCCCAGGAACTGCCGAAGGGCGCCACCGACAAGGCGCTCGAGCGCCTCGACCGCTTCCGCCACGCCAACGGCTCGACGCCGACCGCGGAGCTGCGCGCCGAGATGCAGAAGACCATGCAGAACAACTGCGCGGTGTTCCGCACCGGCGAGGTCCTGGAAGAGGGCAAGGGCCTGATCCACAAGGTCTGGAACGCCGCCTCCGACGTGAAGATCACCGACCGGTCGCTGGTCTGGAACACCGACCTGCTCGAGACCCTGGAGTTCGACAACCTGATCGGCCAGGCGGTGGTGACCATGGAATCGGCGGCCAACCGCAAGGAATCCCGCGGCGCCCATGCCCGCGAAGACTTCCCGGACCGCGACGACAAGGAGTGGATGAAGCACACCCTCTCCTGGCTCGACGAGGGCCGCCACCAGGTCAACATCGATTACCGGCCGGTGCACACGTACACGATGTCGAACGAGATCCAGTACATCGAGCCGAAGGCTCGGGTGTACTGAATTCAACACTCTCGATGCGCGCGTCGGACCGCGGCGTGCGTATCCGTCCAGACCGGTTTCCGGTTCTGACCGATATTGCCGGATATAAACGCGATGGCCCAGTTCAACCTTCCCAAAAACTCCCAGATCACGCAGGGACGCTCGTGGGCACCGCCTGCCGGGTCCAAGAACCTGCAGACCTTCAAGATCTACCGGTGGAACCCGGATGACGGGGCCAACCCGCGGATCGACACCTATCAGGTCGACCGCGACGATTGCGGCCCGATGGTGCTCGACGCGCTGTTGTGGATCAAGAACAAGGTCGACTCGACCCTCGTGTTCCGTCGTTCCTGCCGCGAGGGCATCTGCGGCTCCTGCGCCATGAACATCGAGGGGCAGAACGCGCTCGCCTGCACGATGGGCATCGAGGAGTGCAAGAGCCCCGACAACGCCCTTCCGATGATGACCCGCAAGGACAAGGACGGGGCGATCCGGATCTACCCGCTTCCGCACATGCCGGTGCTGAAGGATCTGGTCCCGGACCTGACCAACTTCTACGCCCAGCACGCCGCGATCGAGCCCTGGCTCCAGACAGAGACCCCCGCCCCCGAGAAGGAGTGGCGCCAGACCCCCGAGGACCGGTCGAAGCTCGACGGCCTGTACGAGTGCATCCTGTGCGCGTGCTGCAGCACGTCGTGCCCGAGCTACTGGTGGAACGGCGACAAGTTCCTCGGCCCGGCTGCCCTGCTCCAGGCCTATCGCTGGCTGATCGATTCGCGCGACGAGAACACCGGCGACCGGCTCGACGCCCTGCACGACCCGTTCCGGCTCTACCGCTGCCACACGATCATGAACTGCGCCAACACCTGCCCGAAGAACCTGAACCCGGCCAAGGCCATCGCCGAAATCAAGAAGATGATGGTCGAGCGGGTGGTCTGACCGTTGGATCTGAGGCGCCCCGGCCACACCGGGGCGAAAAGGCCTTCCGTCCGCAGCGGACTCGGGTGCGGCCGGCGCGGTCGCCTTGCCGTCAGCGCATTTGCCACCGAGTCAGGGCCCAAGGCGCCGCCGTGCGCTTTTCCCAAGCCTGATCCGAAGTGGTCCGATGCTGCGCCCGAGCCTGCCGACCTTCGCCGCCCTGTGCCTGAGCGCCACGCTCGGCGCCTGCGCGTCCACCCGACTGGAAAGCCCGAGGACGAGGGCTCCGTCGCAGGCGCCTCTTGATTCCGTTCAGGCGGTCCCGTCGGGCACGGTGACGGCGGCGCCGCTCGCGCCCCCGCCCGGTGCGAGCGCCAGCCCCGACGCGCAGCCGCTGCCCGGCGCTCAGGCCAATGCGACGCCCAACACCCCCACGGTCATCGCCGAGCCGGTCGTGCCGCCGGCGCCGCCCCCACCCGTCGTCACCAGCGGCCGCGCCTCGGTGGTCGGCAGCTGGGACGCGCGGGACGCGACTGGCGGGAACTGCAAGGTGACCCTGTCCAGTGCCCCGGCCCTCGACCTCTACAAAGCCTCCGCGTCCGGCTGCCCCAACAAGGACCTCGCCCGGGTCTCGGCCTGGGATTTCCGCGATGGCGAGGTCTACCTCTATCAGCCCGGCGGCACGGTGGCGGCGCGGCTGCGCCAGGGCGGCGGCGCGCTCGAGGGGGCGCTGACCAAGTCGGGCGCCTCGCTCGCCCTGGCCCGCTGAACCGGATCCGCGACAACGGGATCGGCCGCGTCCGGCCGATCCTCAAGAAGGAATTTTATCTGAGGCCCCGGCGCCGCGACGACCGCGCGCGCTTGGCGGCCGACGGCTGGCGCTTACATGGTGGGCTCTCCCATCTGTGCGCCCGGAAGACATGTTCCTGAATTGGCTTGAGCGCCGCGTCGATCCGTTCGCGCCCTTCGACGAGACGCGGACCCCGCCGCGGACGGTGCTGGGCTTCGCTGGGTTCTACCTGCGTCCGATCCGGGCGGCCCTGGTGGCGTTGTTCGTCATCGCGGTGGTGGCAGGGACCGTCGAGGCCTCGCTCTACCTGGTGATGCGCTGGTTCATCGACCTGCTGGCCACGTCCGACCGGGCCAGCGTCCTGTCGGACCATGCGGTCGGGCTCGGGCTGGTGTTCCTGCTGATCGCGCTGGTGCGGCCGATCTCGATCTGGCTGCACGAGGTGCTGTCCAACCAGCTGATCGTGCCGCAATCGACCAGCCAGATCCGCTGGCGGGCGCATCTCTACACCCTCGGGCATTCGCTCTCGTACTTCCAGGGCGACTTTTCGGGCCGCCTTGCGAACCGCGTCGTGCAGGTCGGTCCGGCGGTTCGCGAACTGGCCGTCGTGTTCATCGACACGCTGCTCTACGTCGCGATCTACGCGGTGACAGCGGTCGGGCTGTTCGGGTCGATCTCGCCCTGGCTCGCCCTTCCGGTGCTGGTTTGGATCGGCGCCTATGCCGCGCTCACGACCTGGTTCGTGCCCCGCGCCCGCGCCCGCTCGCACAAGACCGCCGACACCCGCTCGGTGCTGATCGGCCGCATCGTCGATAGCTACACCAACATCCTCACCGTGAAGCTGTTCGCCCGCGACCGCGAGGAGCGTGCGACGGTGCGCGACGCGGTGGAGGTCCATACCGACGCCTACCTGTACCAATTCCGGCTGGTGACGCTGACGACCAGCGTGCTCGGGATGCTCAACAGCGCGCTGCTGATCGCCACCGGGGCGGCCTGCCTGATTCTCTGGCGGGACGGCAGCATGACCACCGGTGAAGCCTCGGCCGGCCTCGCCCTGATCCTGCGGCTCATCGCCATGTCAGGCTGGGTTATGCAGACGGTCCGCGGCGTGTTCGAGAATGTCGGGGTGATCCAAGAGAGCATGCAGACCATGGCGCGCCCGCACGCGCTGGTCGACGCCCCGGAGGCCCGCGAGTTGGCAGTCGCGGGCGGCGAGATCCGCTTCGAGAATGTCGGCTTCCATTACGGACGCGGCGACGCCACCGTGATCGAGGATTTCACGCTGACGATCCGCCCCGGCGAGAAGGTCGGGCTGGTCGGCGTCAGCGGCGCGGGTAAATCCACCCTCGCGAGCCTGCTGCTGCGCCTCTACGAGGTCGAGAGCGGCCGGATCCTGGTGGATGGCCAGGACATCGCGACGGTGACGCAGCAGTCGCTCCGCGAGGCCATCGCGATGGTCAGCCAGGACACGTCCCTGCTGCACCGCTCGATCCGCGAGAACATCGGCTACGGGCGTCCCGGGGCCACGCAGGAGGAAATCGATCGCGCCGCCCGGCTGGCCCATGCCGACCGGTTCATCGCCGATCTCGTCGATCACAAGGGCCGCCGGGGCTACGACGCCCAGGTCGGCGAGCGCGGCGTCAAGCTGTCGGGCGGCCAGCGCCAGCGCATCGCCATCGCCCGGGTCATGCTCAAGGACGCGCCGATCCTGATCCTGGACGAGGCGACGTCCGCCCTCGACAGCGAGGTCGAGGCGGCGATCCAGGAATCACTGGACACGCTGATGGCCGGTAAGACCGTGGTGGCGATCGCCCACCGGTTGTCGACCATCGCGGCGCTCGACCGCCTGGTGGTGATCGACCGGGGCCGAATCGTCGAGGAGGGCACCCATGCCGAACTCGTCGCCCGCGGGGGCGTCTACGCCGGCCTTTGGGCCCGCCAATCCGGGGGCTTCCTGGACGGTGGAACGGCCTGTCTCGACAGCGCCGTGGCGTAGCAGCGCAGGCCGGGCGCTGCCCTGCAACATATGACAACGATCGTGACCTAAGCGCGTCCTCCGGCGCCCCGGCATAGCTTGACTTGGGGGTGGCAGACGGTCTCATTGCTCAGATTAGAACGATAATGCTTTGATCTCGGTACAGCCGGGACATCAGGGCAGGGCACCTGCGGCCCTCACGCCGACGCACGGAGTTCCAAATCTTGGCGACCACCTCCGCCACTACTCCCGCATCCCGGGAGGGCAGCGCCCACGACGGCAGCTCCCAAGACGGCAGCCGCCGCGACTTCCTGTTCCTCGCCACGGGGGCTGGCCTCGCCGTCGGTGCGGGTGCCGCGGCATGGCCGCTGGTCTCCTCCATGGCGCCCGACGCCGACACGATCGCGGCCGGGGCGCCGATCGACGTCGATCTGACGCCCATCCAGGACGGACAGATCGTCAACGTCTTCTGGCGCGGCAAGCTGATCTTCGTCCGCAAGCTCACCGCCAAGGAGGTGACCGACATGGAGGCGGTCCCGCTGTCGGCGATGATCGATCCGGCGGCCTTCCCGACCCGGGTCAAGAAGGGCCACGACCAGTGGCTGATCGTTTACGGCAACTGCACGCATCTCGGTTGCGTGCCGATCGGTCACCAGGGCAGCTTCGAGGGCTGGGCCTGCCCCTGCCACGGCTCGCAGTTCGACGCCGTCGGGCGCGTCCGCCACGGGCCGGCCCCCATCAACCTGCCGATCCCGCCCTACGCCTTCGAGACGGATACGAAGATCCGGATCGGCGAGGGTGGCAAGGAAGCGGCGTGAGAAGGACGCGGACATGAGCGGAACTGCCAGCACGTACGTCCCGAAGAGTCGCGTCGCCAAATGGTTCGAGGCCCGGCTGCCGATCGCCGGGCTCGTGCACTCGTCCTTCATCGCCTATCCGGTCCCGCGCAACCTCAATTACTTCTGGACCTTTGGGGCGATTCTCGCCGCCTTCCTGGGAATCCAGATCGTCACCGGCGTCTGGCTGGCGATGCATTACGAGCCCTCCGCGACGGGGGCGTTCAACTCCGTCGAAAAGATTATGCGCGACGTGAATTACGGCTGGCTGCTGCGCTACGCGCACGCCAACGGCGCGTCGATGTTCTTCGTGGCGGTCTACGTCCACATGTTCCGGGCACTGTACTACGGGTCGTACAAGGCCCCGCGTGAGGTGCTCTACATCCTCGGCGTGATCATCTACCTGCTGATGATGGCGACCGCCTTCCTCGGCTACACGCTGCCGTGGGGCCAGATGAGCTTCTGGGGCGCCACCGTCATCACCAACATCCTAGCGGCGATTCCGGTGGTGGGCGACACCATCCAGACCCTGCTGTGGGGCGGCTACTCGGTCGGCAACCCGACCGTGAACCGGTTCTTCTCGCTGCACTACCTGCTGCCCTGGATGATCGCCGGCGTCGTCGTGCTGCATGTCTGGGCGCTGCACGTCACCGGCCAGAACAACCCGGCCGGCATCCCGATCAAGTCGGGCAAGGACGCGGTTCCGTTCACCCCCTACGCCACCGTCAAGGACGTGTTCGCCACCTGCGTGTTCATGACCCTGTTCGCGTGGTTCCTGTTCTACCAGCCGAACTACCTGGGCCACGCCGACAACTACATCCCGGCCAACCCGGCGGTGACGCCCGCGCACATCGTGCCCGAATGGTACTTCCTGCCGTTCTACGCGATCCTGCGGGCCGTCCCGAGCAAGCTCGGCGGCGTGATCCTGATGTTCTCGGCGGTGATCATCCTGGCGTTCGCGCCGTGGCTGGACTGGTCGCGGGTGCGCTCCTGCAACTACCGGCCGATCTACCGCCAGTTCTTCTGGGCGTTCATCGGCGCGACCTTCCTCCTGGGCTGGCTCGGATCCCAGCCGCCGGAGGGGGGCTACGTGATCGCGTCGCAGATCTGCACGGCCTATTACTTCGCCCACTTCCTGATCGTGATGCCGCTATGCGGCCTGTTCGAGACGCCCAAGGCGCTCCCGGCCTCGATCCTGGAGAGCGTGACCGGGCCGGGCAAACAGGTGAGCGGATCGGGGATGCCGGCGGGCGCCGCCGCCGCTCCGATTACCAAAGGCTGACGGGGTGACGACGGAACCATGATGATGACCCGCGTCCTCTCGACGACCGCTGCCGCCGCCCTCGCGGCGCTGCTGATCGGCGCCGTGCCGGCCTCCGCCCAGGAAGGGCATGGCGGCCCGGTGCCGGGCCGCGTCAACTGGAGCTTCGCCGGCACGTTCGGCCGCTTCGACACCGCCCAGCTCCAGCGGGGCTTTCAGGTCTACAAGGAAGTCTGCTCCGCTTGCCACTCGATGAAGCTGGTGGCCTTCCGCAATCTCGCGCAGGAGGGCGGGCCGGACTTCTCGGCCGCGCAGGTCAAGGCGCTGGCCGCGACCTACCAGGTGAAGGACGGCCCGAACGATGCGGGCGACATGTTCGACCGGCCGGGTCGGCCGGCGGACACGTTCCCGCCCCCCTTCCCGAACGACCAGGCCGCGGCGGCCGCCAACGGCGGCAAGGCACCGCCGGACTTCTCGGTGATCGCCAAGGCGCGGACCTTCTCCCGCGGCTCGCTGTACTTCCTGACCGATTGGCTGCCGCTGATCGGCTATTCCGAGCAGGGGCCCGACTACATCCATGCGCTCCTCAACGGCTACGAGGAGGCGCCGAAGGACTTCACGGTCCCCGATGGCGGCCACTACAACAAGTACTATCCCGGCCACATCATCGCGATGCCGCCGCCGATCACCGACGGCCAGGTCACCTACGCCAAGAACGACGCCGGCCAGCCCGTGGTCCCCGAGACGGTGGACCAGTACGGCAGGGACGTCTCGGCCTTCCTGATGTGGGCGGCCGAGCCGCACATGATGGACCGCAAGGCGCTTGGCTTCCGGGTGATCCTGTTCCTGATCATCATGTCGGGGCTGCTCTACTACGTGAAGAAGAAGGTCTGGGCCGATGTCGGCGGCGAGGTCCACGGCCTCCAGCCGGAGCTGCACAAGACCTTCTGAGGCGCCGCCTCACCGATCCTGCCGGGTGGGCCTCCTTCGGGGGGCCCATCTTTTTTGCGCTGGGACTGCGTGCTACCGGTCGGCGAACGCGATGGTCCGCCTCCCGGCAACGCAGATGCCCTCCACCCCCTCATCCTGAGGTACCCGCGTCGGCGGGCCTCGAAGGCGGGCTCCAGGGATAGCCGCTGACGCCGGAGGCCTCCGCTCCGCTCCGGCACCTCACGATGAGGTCGCGGATTGGACGAACCTCACGAAAGGGAAACCGGCATGACGGCAGCGGTGCTCGGGGTGATGGGCGGGTCTGGGGTCTACGACCTGCCGGGCCTGGAGGACGTGCGCGAGGAGCAGGTCGCATCGCCCTGGGGCGAGCCATCGGACGCCCTGCGCATCGGGCGGATCGGCGACACCAAGATCGTGTTCCTGGCCCGCCACGGGCGCGGCCACCGGTTCTCGCCGTCGGGCATCAATTACCGCGCCAATATCGACGCGATGAAGCGGGCGGGCGTGACGGATCTGGTCTCGCTCTCGGCCTGCGGATCGTTCCGCGAGGAGCTGCCTCCGGGACTGTTCGTGCTCGTGGATCAGTTCGTCGACCGCACCCATGGGCGCGCGTCGTCGTTCTTCGGCGACGGCTGCGTGGCCCATGTCTCGCTCGCGCATCCGGTCGGCCCGACCCTGCAGGCGCACATCGCGGCGGCGGCCAAGGCCGAGGACATTCCCGTCCATCGCGGCGGGACCTATGTCTGCATGGAGGGCCCGCAATTCTCGTCGCTCGCCGAATCCCGCGCCTACAAGGCACAGGGGTTCGACGTCATCGGCATGACCAACATGCCCGAGGCGAAGCTCGCCCGCGAGGCCGAGATCACCTACGCCACGATCGCCATGGTGACCGACTTCGATTGCTGGCACCCCGGCCACGACGCCGTGGACGTCGCCGCGGTGATCGCCGTGGCCCGGGCCAACGCCGACAAGGCCGCCCGGCTGGTGGCACGGCTCGCCCGCGATTTCCCGGCCACGCGCGAGCCCTGCCCGGCCGGTTCGCACCGGGCGCTGGACGGCGCGATCATGACCGCGCCGGCCGCCCGCGACCCGGCGGTGCTGGCCAAGCTCGACGCTGTGGCGGGCCGGGTGCTGAACGGCTAGGGCGGCGTCGCCCTTTCCATTCCGAACGAAGTCACACTAGAACGCCCGCGCGGCCGCAGGCCGGCCCCGACGCAAAGTCCTCATAAAATGCGCAGCGCCTCCATCAGCCGGAAGACCGCCGAGACCGACATCGCGGTTAGCGTCGGCCTCGACGGGACCGGGCAGTCGAAGATCGCCACCGGCATCGGCTTCCTCGATCACATGCTGGACCTGTTCGCCCGGCACGGCCTGTTCGACCTGGAGGTCAAGGTCGACGGGGACCTGCATATCGACCAGCACCATTCCGCGGAGGATTGCGGCATCGCGCTGGGCCAAGCCTTCGCCAAGGCGCTCGGCGACAAGCGCGGCGTGACGCGCTACGCCGACATCCACCTGCCCATGGACGAGGCGCTGACGCGGGTCTGCGTCGATATCTCGGGGCGGCCGTTCCTGGTGTTCCGCACCACGTTCAAGGTGGAGAAGATCGGGCAGTTCGACACCGAGCTGGTCCGCGAGTGGTTCCAGGCCTTCGCGATGAATGCCGGGCTGACGCTGCACGTCGAGACCCTGTACGGCGACAACGCCCACCACATCGCCGAAAGCTGCTTCAAGGGCCTGGCCCGCGCCTTGCGGAAAGCCGTCGCGATCGATCCCCGCGAGGAGGGACGCGTTCCCTCTACGAAGGGCTCCCTGTAGACCGTCGTTTCGTCCTTGAGTTTGCACCGTCCCGAAAACATCGTTCGGGATAGCGCCGGAGCCGGGAGACCCGCCATGCGGATGCGCAGCTACACGCTCCACCTGCCGATCGATGCGCGGCCGGGCGAGTCCATCGGCCTCGACAGGGCCGTGCTCGTGCCGGACGGCTTTGCTTGGCCGGCCTTCGCCTTCGGCGTGCTGTGGTTCCTGTTCCACCGCCTCTGGATCGCGGCGCTCATCGTCCTGGCGGGGTTCCTGGCCCTGGCCGGCATCGGCCATCTGCTGGGATTGCCGGCGGGGATCGCCACGCTCGTCACGCTGCTGACCTCCTGGCTGGTCGGCCTCGAAGCCTCGAGCCTGCGCCGCTGGACCCTGGCGCGCCGGGGATGGCCGGCCCGGGATGCCGTCATCGCCGCTACCCCCGAGGAGGCTGAAGCCCGAGCCCTCAACCGCTGGCTCGATTCGAGCGCAGCGGCGCCGCGGGCGCCGTTCCCGGCCGGGCCGACCCGACGCACCGAGCCGGTGATCGGCCTGTTCCCCGCGCAGGAAATCGCCCGGTGACTGTCACGTCGAGACCCGCATGAGTACCGAGACGGTCGCGATCATCGATTACGGGTCGGGCAACCTCCATTCGGCCGCCAAGGCGTTCGAGCGCGCCGCTCGAGAGAGTGGGCGCGACGCCCGGATCCGCCTGACCTCCGACCCGGCCGTGGTGGCCGCCGCCGACCGCGTCGTCCTGCCGGGCGTCGGCGCCTACGCGGATTGCCGGCGCGGGCTCGATGCCGTCCCCGGCATGGTCGAGGCAATGACCGAGGTGGCGCAGGTCGCCGGCCGGCCGTTCCTGGGGATCTGCGTCGGCATGCAGTTGCTCGCGACCCGCGGTCTCGAATACGAGACCACGCCGGGTCTCGGCTGGATCCCGGGCGACGTCGCGCCGATCCGCCCGTCCGATCCGGCGCTCAAGATCCCCCATATGGGCTGGAACACCCTGCTGGCGGCTCGCGACCACGCGCTGCTCGCCGGCATCCCCACCGGGGAAGACGGCCTGCACGCCTACTTCGTGCACAGCTTCGCGCTCGCCGCCGCGCACCCGGACGACGTGGTCGCGCAGGCCGAGTACGGTGGGCCGGTCACCGCCATGGTCGCCCGCGGCAACATCGCCGGAACGCAATTCCACCCCGAGAAGAGCCAGCGCCTCGGCCTGGCTCTCATCGCGAACTTTTTGAACTGGCGCCCCTGAGCGGGCTCCGGCTTCGGCCAGAAGGAAACGACCACCCGTGATCCTGTACCCGGCGATCGACCTGAAGGAAGGGCGCTGCGTCCGCCTCATCCAGGGGGATATGGCGCAGGCCAAGATCTTCGGTGACGATCCGGCCGCGCAGGCCGCGACCTTCGAGGACCAGGGCTTTCCCTGGCTGCACGTGGTCGATCTCGACGGCGCCTTCGCGGGCGCGCCGCGCAACGCCGGCGCGGTCGATGCGATCCTGGCCCGGGTCGGCGTCCCGGTGCAGCTCGGCGGCGGGATCCGCGAGATGAAGACGCTCGAGGGCTGGCTTGCGAAGGGCGTAGCCCGGGTGATCATCGGCACCGCCGCCGTGCGCGATCCCGCATTCGTCCGGGAGGCGGCGCGCCTGCATCCCGGCAAGATCGCGGTGGGCATCGACGCCAAGGACGGCCGGGTGGCGGTCGAGGGCTGGGCGCAGACCTCCAGCATGACCGCCGAGGAGCTCGGCCGCCGGTTCGAGGATGCCGGCGTCGCGGCGATCATCTACACCGACATCGCCCGCGACGGGATCCTCAAGGGCCTCAACGTCGAGATGACCCTGGCGCTGGCACAGGCCGTGCGGATCCCGGTGATCGCCTCCGGCGGCCTCGCCTCGATCGACGACGTGCACCGCCTGCTCCAGCCCGATTGCGCCCTTATCGCCGGCGCCATCACCGGCCGGGCCCTCTACGACGGCCGCATCGACCCGCAGGCCGCCCTCGCGGCGATCGCGCAGGCACGCGGCCCAGCGGCGTGATAGGTTTGACGATCGACGCCCATCGACCCAAGAAGTTGTCATGGCCCACCGCGCACCAGTCGGAACGGCCTACCAAGACGACTTCTACGCCTGGACGCAGGATCGGCGCGCTCTCCTGCGTGCAGGCGCCGTAACGGGGCTCGACCGGGAGACTCTCGCTCAGGAGATAGAGTGCTTAGGCCGGATTCAATTCGCCGGCTTGATGGGCGTCTTGCGGGGGGTACTCGCGACCGTGCTCACGGTCGACGACGGCTCAAGCGCGCATAGCCGACGCGATGCAATCGATATCGCAAGGCACCGGAACCACGTCTCTGACGAACTTCGTGACAGCCCAAGTCTCAAGAACCGGCTGGGCGATGCTGTCGGGCGGGCTTATCGATCCCCCCGCCTTGAAGCCGCGGACACGACAGGTCTCGCCTTGAGGCACTTCCCAGAAGCCTGCCCCTACACGTATCAGGACATCATGGATCGGCCGTTCGCGATCGATCCCGAAACCTGATCGGACCGCCGAGGGCTCGTGCTCAAGACCCGCATCATCCCCTGCCTCGACGTGAAGGACGGGCGCGTCGTGAAGGGCGTCCGCTTCGAGGGCCTGCGCGACGCCGGCGACCCGGTGGAGGCGGCCAAGGTCTACGACGCGGCCGGTGCCGACGAGCTGTGCTTCCTCGACATCACCGCCAGCCGCGAGGCCCGCGGGACGCTGCTCGACATCGTCAGCCGGACCGCCGAGGCCTGCTTCATGCCCCTCACGGTCGGCGGCGGCGTCCGCGCGGTGGAAGACGTGCGCGGGCTGCTCCTGGCCGGTGCCGACAAGGTCGCGATCAACACCGCCGCCGTGAAGGACCCGGACCTCGTCGCCCGCGCGGCTGAGAAATTCGGTGCGCAGTGCATCGTGGTGGCGATCGACGCCAAGCGGGTCTCCGGCCCCGGCGAAGCCGCCCGCTGGGAGATCTTCACCCATGGCGGCCGCGATCCGACCGGCATCGACGCGGTGGCGTTCGCCCGCCTCGTCGCCGGGAAGGGCGCAGGCGAGCTGCTGGTCACCTCGATGGACAAGGACGGCACGCGCTCCGGCTACGACCTCGCGCTGACGCGGGCGATCAGCGACGCCGTGACCGTCCCGGTGATCGCCTCGGGCGGGGTCGGCGGTCTGGACGACCTCGTGGCCGGCGTGGCCCAGGGCGGCGCCAGCGCCGTGCTGGCCGCCTCGATCTTCCATTTCGGGCAGGCCAGCGTGGCCGAGGCCAAGGCCCATATGGCGGCGGCCGGCCTCGCCATGCGTCTCGACGGCCCGGCATCCTCAGCGAGAGCGCCCCTGTGAGCAGCATTCTTCTGGCCAACGCGACCCTCCTCGACCCGGCGACGGGCCACGAGACGCGGGGGGCCGTTCTGGTGCGCGACGGCCGGATCGCCGACATCGCCGAGGGGGCCGCCCCCGGAGTTCCGGCGGAGGCCACGCGGATCGATTGCCGTGGGCGTGTTCTCACCCCGGGCCTGATCGACATGCGTGCCTTCGTGGGCGAGCCCGGGGCCGAACACCGCGAGACCCTGGCTTCGGCCAGCGCCGCCGCGGCGGCGGGCGGCGTCACCACCCTGGTCTGCATGCCCGACACCAACCCGGTGATCGATGGCCCGGCGATCGTGGACTTCGTGCTCCGCCGCGCCCGTGACACCGCGTGCGTCAACGTCCTGCCCGCGGCCGCGATCACCAAGGGCCTGGCCGGCAAGGAGATGACCGAGTTCGGCCTGCTCCAGGAAGCGGGCGCGGTGGCATTCACCGATGGCCTGCATGCGGTCGGCAACGCCCAGGTGATGCGTCGTGCGCTGACCTACGCCCGGGATTTCGATGCCCTCCTCATGCAGCATGTCGAGGATGCCGACCTGGTCGCCGAGGGCGTCATGAACGAGGGCGAACTCGCCTCGCGCCTTGGGCTGATGGGCATCCCCCGGGAGGCTGAAACGGTGATGCTGGAGCGCGACATCCGCCTCGTCCGGCTGACCGGCGCCCGCTACCACGCGGCCATGATCTCGACCGCCGATTCGGTCGAGATCGTGCGCCGGGCCAAGCAGGACGGGCTGCCGGTGACCTGCGGGGTCTCGGTCAACAACCTCGTTCTGAACGAGAACGACATCGGCCATTACCGCACCTTCTGCCGGCTCTCGCCGCCGCTCCGCGACGAGGCCGACCGGCACGCCATGGTGCAGGCCCTGAACGAGGGCGTGATCGACGTCGTCGTCTCCGATCACAACCCGCAGGATGTGGAGACCAAGCGCCTGCCCTTCGCGGAGGCGGCCGACGGGGCGCTGGGGATCGAGACCCTGCTCGGCGCGTCCCTGCGGCTGGTCCATACCGGCGACCTCGCGCTCGCCAAGCTCGTGGCGGCGCTCACCGTCAACCCGGCCCGGATCCTCGGCCGCGAGGCCGGCCGGCTGGCGGTCGGTGCGCCCGCCGACCTCGTGCTGATCGACCCCGATCTGCCCTACGTGCTCGACAAGCGGCGGCTCAAGTCGCGCTCGAAGAACTCGCCGTTCGATGAGGCGCGCCTCCAGGGCGCCGCGGTGCTGACGCTGGTCGGAGGCCGGACGGTACACGCCCTCGACGATCTGGCGGCGGCGGCATGATTTTCCCGGACCTCGCGACGCCGGCCGTCCTCGGCGGCCTCGCCCTGGGTTATGCCCTGGGGGCGATCCCGTTCGGGCTGATCCTGACGCGCTTCGCCGGCCTCGGCGACGTCCGGGCGATCGGTTCAGGCAATATCGGCGCGACCAACGTGCTTCGCACCGGCCGGAAGGGTCTCGCCGCCGCGACCCTGCTGGGCGATGCCCTGAAAGGAACCGCCGCGGTGCTGATCGCCCGGCAGTTCGGCGAGGGACCGGCGCTCGCCGCCGGGCTCGGAGCCTTCCTGGGCCATCTCTTTCCGGTCTGGCTCGGCTTCAAGGGCGGCAAGGGGGTGGCGACCTTCATCGGCGTGCTGCTGGCCTTCAGCCCGCCGGCTCTGGCGGCCTTCGCGGCGATCTGGCTCGGCCTGGCCTTCGCGCTGAAATACTCGTCGCTGGCGGCCCTGGCCGCCTCCGCGGCGACGCCGCTCGTGCTGTGGGCGCTCGGCGCGCCGACGCAAGCTGTGCTGTTCCTGCTGCTCGGCCTGCTGCTATGGTGGAAGCACGCACCCAACATCCGCCGACTCGCGGCCGGCTCAGAGGGGCGTATCGGCCAGAAGGGCTGAGCCGTCACGGGCGACGGCGTGATCCCGAGGAGGGGGCGCCATGCAGCTCAGCGACGCCCAGCGCCTCGACTGGCTGCGGCTGATCCGGACCGAGGGCGTAGGCCCCCGCAGCTTCCGCTCGCTGATCAACCGGTTCGGCGGCGCCGCCGCAGCCCTCGAAGCCCTGCCTTCGCTGACCGGGCGCCAGGGGAAACGCATCGAGCCGCCGAGCCGGATGCAGGCCGAGGACGAGGTCGCCGCGCTGGCACGCCTCGGGGGTCGGCTGCTCGCCACCGGTGAACCGGACTTTCCGCGCCTGCTTCAGGTTACCGACGCGGCCCCGCCGCTCATCGCGCTGCGTGGCGACCCCAGGATCCTGGCGCGGCCCGCCATCGCCATCGTGGGGTCGCGAAACGCGTCGACCGCCGGGCTCGCCTTCACGGAGCGGCTGGCCCGGGGCCTCGGCGAAGCCGGTCTCGCCGTGGTCTCGGGGCTCGCCCGGGGGATCGACGCCCGCGCCCACAAGGCCAGCCTGCACACCGGCACCGTCGCAGTGATGGCCGGCGGGCAGGACCGGATCTACCCCGCGAGCCACGCGGCCCTGGTCGACGCGATCCTGGGGGAGGGCGGTGCGGTGCTGGCCGAGATGCCGATCGGCTGGGACGCGCGCGGCCGGGACTTCCCGCGTCGCAACCGCATCATCTCGGGCCTGGCCTACGGAACGATCGTGGTGGAGGCGGCGCGCCGCTCCGGCTCGCTGATCACGGCGCGCTACGCCCTGGAGCAGAACCGCGAAGTGTTCGCCGTCCCGGGCTCCCCGCTCGACCTGCGGGCGGAGGGCACCAACGACCTGATTCGCCAGGGCGCGACCCTGGTGGCCGACATCGACCACGTCCTCGCCGTGATCGGCCCGATCATCGATCGCGGCCCAGATCCCGATGCAGCCCCCGCACGGGACCGGCCGGACTTCGCCGAGCAACCGGATTTCTGGGACGAGATCGATCTGGATGGGCGGGCGGACCTGCTCAACGACAGCACCAGGATGGCCGCCGGTCCCGACGCGCCGGCGGTCGAACCGGAGGAGCCTACAGACGACCGCCAGAGAATCATCGCCCTGCTGGGGCCGTGCCCGGTTGGGACCGACGAGCTCGCGCGCAGCGCCGGGGTCGGCGCCCGGGTGGTGCAGACGGTGCTGCTGGAGCTGGAGCTCGACGGCCGGATCGAGCGGCACGGCAGCGGTGCGGTCTCGCTCCTCAGTCGTTGAGTGCGTCTGCGTCGGAATCCGCGAGGTTGCGCATCACGTCGAGGCAGCCCTGCAGGATGTAGGCGGCGGCGAGCTTGTCTACGAGCTGGCCGCGCCGGGCCCGGGAGGCATCCGCCTCGATCAACGCCCGGGTCACCACGGCCGTGGACAGGCGTTCGTCGAAGAAGACGTGCGGGATGTCGATGATCGGCCTGAGGTTGCGGATGAAAGCGCGGGTCGATTGCACCCGCGGCCCCTCGCTGCCGTCCATGTTCAGGGGCAGCCCCATCACCAGGCCGCCGACCGCGTGCTGCCGGCACAAGGCGGCCAGGCGCTGCGCGTCCGGGGTGAACTTCACCCGGCGGATCGTCTCGAGCGGGCTCGCGATCTGGCGGCCGAGATCCGACAGGGCGAGCCCGATCGTCTTGGTCCCGAGATCGACCCCGATCAGGCGCGCGCCACCGCGCGATGCGGCCGCGAAGGTGCGGATCTCGTCGAAGTTCATAGCTCCGCCTGATGCATCGTCCCGAACGGTGGTCGCCGGCTTTCGGGACGATGCCGCATAAAAACTGAGAGCATCATTCAGGATTCCGACCCTTGGCGATGCTCTAAGCGACCCCGGCGCCACGCGCCAGCGTGGCCTCCGAGATCCCCTCGAACCCGGCGGGGAGCGACGCCGCCCCGGGGCCCAGGACCAGGGCGGCGGAGGGTCCGGTCACCCGGGTGAAGAAATCGGCCAGGCTCTCGCCGCCGAACCGCACCGTCTCGAGGTCGGGCGCGAGCAGCCAGATGTCGTATTCCTCTCCGGTGCCGGAGACGTCCCAGAACAGGAAGCTGCCGTCCTCGCCGGCGCCGAAGAAGCACGCGCGCTCGATCACCGCCGGGTCGCCGTCCTCGACATCGAAGCGGTGCGGTTCCCCGCCATCCTCCAGCATCGCCACGGCGTTGCCGACGCTGATGGCGATCACCCCGGCCTGGGTGGCCAGATCGCTGGCCTCGTACGGCGACGGAACGGCGATCCGGAACTGCCCGCCCGCCAGGCCGATGCCGCAGGTCTCGCAGAAGCTGCGGTAGGAGGCGGGCAGGGGGAAGCCCAGCTCCGCCGCGGCGCGGTCGAGGTCGGCCCCCTGCGCCGTGAACCCCGCCGCCAGGCTCGTGAACACAGACTCCCACATCACAGCCACTCCACCGTCCACAGCGTTAACGCTCTCCGTAGATCGACCCGGATGCGCCCGGAGCCGTTCGCGAATAGGTAGGTTAAGACTTCGTTAATCCCCACTCCGGGTATCGCCATGACGACGATCGGCCAGCCCTGCACTCCGGCCCAGCCCAGCCGCAAACGATCCGTGACCCGCAAGCACTGCTGGATGTTGGTCCTGGCCTTCGAAGTCCTGGTCTTCGGCGCCTCGCAATCGGTCTTCCGGCCCGTGCGCCCGGCCGGCATCACCATCGAGATGTCGGTCACGCCGAACCACGTGGTGACCTAGCGCATCGCGCCGGGCAGCGGAACCGGCACGATGCGCTAGATCCTTGGTCCGCATCGTCTTTTTCCGAAATCCAGCCGCTACCGTCCGGAAAGAGGCGTTCGGCGCGCCTCTCGCCCGCCATCCTGTGGGGCGGGCCGGCTCTAACGCCCGCGTTGCGGCGCGTCGAACCGCAGTGCTATAGCGCGGCCGGCGCCGGGGATGCCTCCCGGGCAGGGACGAACGGGACGGCATGTCGGTCGACGAGAAGACGGTTCGGCGCATCGCGCATCTGGCGCGGATCGCGGTCACCGACGACGAGGTCGGTCCGCTGCAGGGTGAGCTGAACGCCATCCTGGCCTTCGTCGAGCAGCTCGGCGCCATCGACGTGAGCGGCGTCGAGCCGATGACCTCGGTCACCCCGATGGCGATGAAGAAGCGCGAGGACGTGGTCACCGAGGGTGGCCGCGCCGCGGACGTGGTCGCCAACGCCCCCGAGACCGAAGACAATTACTTCCTGGTTCCGAAGGTCGTCGAGTAGGCTGCATCCAGCCTTCGGCGAAGCTAACATTCTGGCGGGCATGCGCGCCGTGGCGCGCGAGGACGGGAACAGCGTGGATCCGAACGAACTCACCCTGGCCGAGGCGCGCGACGCCCTCAAGGCGAAGCGGATCTCGGCCCGCGAGCTGACCCAGGCCCATCTCGACGCGATGGCCAAGGCCCGCGCCCTGAACGCCTACATCCTGGAGACGCCGGACCGCGCTCTCGCGATGGCGGATGCCGCGGACCAGAAGTTCGCGGCCGGTGCGGCGCGCCCGCTCGAAGGCATCCCGCTCGGGATCAAGGACCTGTTCTGCACCGAGGGCGTCACCACGACCGCGGGCTCCAAGATCCTCGAAACCTTCGTGCCGCACTACGAATCGGCTGTTTCGGCAAACCTCTGGCGCGACGGCGCCGTGATGCTGGGCAAGCTGAACCTCGACGAATTCGCCATGGGCTCATCCAACGAGACCAGCGCCTATGGCAACGTGGTTTCGCCCTGGCGGCGCAAGGGCTCCGAGGCGCAGCTGGTGCCGGGCGGGTCCTCCGGCGGTTCGGCCGCCGCCGTGGCGGCGCGGCTGTGCCTGGGCGCCACCGCTACCGATACCGGCGGCTCGATCCGCCAGCCCGCCGCCTTCACGGGCACGGTCGGGATCAAGCCGACCTACGGCCGCTGCTCGCGCTGGGGTACGGTGGCCTTCGCGTCCTCCCTCGACCAGGCCGGCCCGATCGCGCGCACGGTGCGGGACTGCGCGATCCTGCTCGGCTCGATGGCCGGTCCGGATGCGCGCGACACCACCTGCGTCGACCTCCCGGTACCGGACTTCGAGGCCGCGGTCAGCCGCGGCGTGAAGGGCCTGACCATCGGCATCCCCAAGGAGTACCGGGTCGACGGCATGCCGCCCGAGATCCAGAAGCTCTGGGACGACGGCGCAGCCTGGCTGAAGGATGCCGGCGCGACGATCAGGGAGATTTCCCTGCCGCACACCTCCTCGGCGCTGCCGGCCTATTACATCGTCGCCCCGGCCGAGGCGTCCTCGAACCTCGCGCGCTACGACGGCGTCCGCTACGGCCTGCGCGTGCCCGGCAAGGACATCGCCGGGATGTACGAGAACACCCGCGCCGCCGGCTTCGGCCGCGAGGTCAAGCGCCGGATCATGATCGGCACCTACGTGCTCTCGGCCGGCTACTACGATGCCTATTACGTCCGCGCCCAGAAGATCCGCACCCTGATCAAGCGCGACTTCGAGGAGGCTTACGCGGCCGGGATCGACGCGATCCTGACCCCGGCAACGCCGTCCTCGGCCTTCGGGATCGGCGAGAAGGCGTCGGCCGACCCGGTGGAGATGTACCTCAACGACGTGTTCACCGTGACGGTGAACATGGCGGGGCTGCCAGGCATCGCCGTCCCGGCCGGCATCGACGGCCAGGGCCTGCCCCTCGGCCTTCAGCTGATCGGCCGTCCCTTCGACGAGGAGACGCTGTTCGCGGTCGCCCAGGTGATCGAGCAAGCCGCCGGCCGGACGACCCTGCCCGAGCCTTGGTGGGCATGACAGTCCCCTTCTATCCCTGGACGGTCTGGATCTGGGCCGCGTTCGATCCGGCGCTGATCGTGGTGGCGGTCTATCTCGGCTGGACCGCCAGCCAGTTCGGCAAGGTCTTCATTGCGGCGATCGCGGCTCTCGGATTCTCGGTCCTGTTCTCCTGGGCTGTGAGCGCGGCCGGGATCCCGTGGCCGGCGCCGATCACCCATGACGGGCCGACCTTCTTCCCGGTACGGACGATCGCCGCCCTGCTCTGGGCCATGCTCGCCTATGGCGCCCGGCGGACGATCGCCCGGCGCGCTTGATTCTTCCGCGAAGCGGCCCGTAAGTGCTTCTCGAGAGTAGGACAGCGGCACACCGCGCGATCCCATCCGCGACCGCATCCTGAGGTGACCGCGCACGCGCGCCTACCAAGGGGGCCGCGAACGAGCCCACGAGGCCGCTGCGCAGCACCTCAGGATGCGGTCGTGAATTGGATCGTGCGGAGACCGCATCACATCCTGGCCCGGACCACCATGAACGCACCTGTCGACCCCAAGAAACTGATCAAGGGCGGCCTGCACGACTGGGAGGTGATCGTCGGCATGGAGATCCATGCCCAGGTCTCCAGCCAGTCGAAGCTCTTCTCCGGCGCCTCGACCGAGTTCGGGGCCGAGCCGAACGACCACGTCTCGTTGGTGGATGCCGCGATGCCCGGCATGCTGCCGGTGATCAACGCCGAATGCGTCGCCCAGGCGGTACGGACCGGTCTCGGCCTGAAGGCGCAGATCAACCTGCGCTCGGTGTTCGACCGGAAGAACTACTTCTACCCGGATCTCCCGCAGGGCTACCAGATCTCGCAGTACAAGGACCCAATCGTCGGCGAGGGCGAGGTGCTGGTCGACATGGCCGACGGCACGTCGATCACGGTCGGCATCGAGCGGCTGCACCTGGAGCAGGATGCCGGCAAGTCGCTGCACGATCAGGATCCGCTGCGCAGCTTCGTCGACCTCAACCGCTCGGGCGTGGCGCTGATGGAGATCGTCTCCCGGCCGGACCTGCGCTCGTCTGAGGAAGCCAAGGCCTACGTGACCAAGCTGCGCACGATCCTGCGCTACCTCGGCACCTGCGACGGCGACATGGAGAAGGGCTCGCTGCGCGCCGACGTGAACGTCTCGGTACGCCGCCCGGGTGAGCCGCTGGGCACGCGCTGCGAGATCAAGAACGTCAACTCGATCCGCTTCATCGGCCAGGCGATCGAGATCGAGGCCCGGCGCCAGATCGCGATCCTGGAAGACGGCGGCAAGATCGACCAGGAGACCCGCCTGTTCGATCCGGGCAAGGGTGAGACCCGCTCGATGCGCTCCAAGGAAGAAGCGCATGATTACCGCTACTTCCCCGATCCCGACCTGCTGCCGCTCGAGTTCGACCAAGCCTATGTCGACGCGCTGGCGTCCGGCCTGCCGGAGTTGCCGGACGCCAAGAAGGCGCGGTTCGTCAAGGATTACGGCCTATCCCCCTACGATGCCGGCGTGCTCGTGGCCGAGCGCGCCTCGGCCGACTATTACGAGGCGGTCGCCAAGGGTCGCGACGGCAAGGCCGCGGCCAACTGGGTGATCAACGAGCTTTTCGGCCGCCTCAACAAGGAGGGGCTCTCGATCGACGCCACGCCGGTCTCGGCCGACCAGCTCGGGGCGATTGTCGACCTGATCGGCGAGGGCGTCATCTCCGGCAAGATCGCCAAGGACCTGTTCGAGATCGTCTGGACCGAGGGCGGCGACCCGCGCGCCGTCGTCGAGAGCCGCGGCATGAAGCAGGTCACCGACACCGGCGCCATCGAGGCGGCGATCGACCAGATCATCGCGGCCAATCCCGACAAGGTCGCCCAGGCCAAGGAAAAGCCGACCCTGCTTGGCTGGTTCGTCGGCCAGACCATGAAGGCCACCGGCGGCAAGGCGAACCCGGCGGCGGTCAACGCCCTGCTGAAGGACAAGCTCGGCATCGCCTGAAGTGAGATCGGCAAAGCGCGCGCCGCTTGGTGATGCGACGTCCGCCTTGCCGGTTCCTGTCACGAGCCAGGGATGTCGGCGCGAGGGGTTCGAGTCCGGTCGGCGCCGTCATCTCAGCCGCGGATACGTCGTCCGGCCATCGCGGGCGGCGTTCATCGCGCCAAGTGGTGTGACCGCCGCGGCGATGCCGGGCGGTGGAGAGCCAATCTGGACCTGATGGGAACCGCGGCGGAAGCGGCGCGATGTGGGGCCTTTCGCGCATTCGAAGACGAGCCATTGCTTGGCCGCTTCTGCGCCCCTGAGGCCGCCTCCGTCCGGTTGTTCGTCTGATGCCGCTGGATTCCGGGCCGAACCTGTCCCGAAGCCGTCTAGGCGGCGTCACGCTGCGGTGGAGTCATCCCTGTCTCCTCCAGCTTCCGGAAGCTGATCTGGACCAACACATCCCCGACGTGCCGGCCATCTCTCCGGTTTGTGTTCACTATCGCTGAACACATCCGAAGATTGCGCCGCCTTCAGATGCCCGTCAACACCCGATTTCCGGCCAGGCTCGATTTTCCAAGAACCCCCCCGCATCCTTCGCAGCGCGGGACAGCCGAATCAAAGACTTACGGGCCGGGGCTCGGCACCGCAAAAGTTTGTCTCGTGCCCGTCTGGATCGACCGCATTTCACTGGCCGGCACCCCTGTCGTCCTCAACCAGAAACCCGATGCCGCGCTCGAAGAACTCGTCCGTGTCGCCGCGCAGGTTGACGCTATAGGCGCTCTCCGGAGCGTTTCCGGAAACCGGCTCGACATAGACATTCAGGTTCAAGATCCGGTTCGAAACCTTCTCGACCTCCCCGGTGATCGCGATGGCGGCGCCGAGCTTGCGGGCGAAGACACCGACGCAGCCGCTGCAGCGGCGTAGGTCTTGCGCTCCAGGCGACCTCGTCTTTCACCGGGTCGGTCGGCGCGACCACGGACAGACCCATCTTCCGGAGCAGGTCGCGCAGTTGGTCGCTGGTGCGTTCGAGCCGCGCCCGGTTGGCCTCGTCGCCCGGCACGGGGGAGAAGTTGGAGATTTGGACGTCGAACACCGCGGCCGTCTCGCGGGCCGCGACGGCTCGGCCCGCCGCACACAGCAGGCCTGCCGCGCTGAATACGGTCCGCAACGAGGGCGCCTCCTGATCGGCGCGCGTTTCGGGCCCTTCAGGACCAACCCTGTCGAGGTCTGCGATCAGCGTCGATCGGCTTCGACCTGCGGGCCGGACGGGCCGGAGATCAGGCCCGAGACCCGGTTGCGCAGGTCCATGAACCATGTCGGCATCGGCGCGCGGCCATCACCCACCACCACGGTCGCGGTCATGCCGGCCACCAGCGGCACGTCGGCGGGCTTGCGGTCGATGCGGACGCGGACCGGGACGCGCTGGGCGAGGCGCACCCAGGTATAGACCGGGTTCACGTCCGGCAGGCCCTGGGTGCTCGCCGCCGCGTTCGCCGTCGAGATACCAAGCGTGATGCTCTCGACCGTCCCCGTGAGATGCGGATCGTAGCCCATCAGCTTCACGTCGGCCGCATCGCCGACATGGATGTTGGCCATCTTGGTCTCCTCGAAATAACCGTCGATCCAGAACGAGTCCGTATCCACGATGCTGATGTTCGAGGTGCCCGTGCGGGCGTAATCGCCGACCCGCATCAGCAGGTTGGTGACGCGGCCGTTCACCGTGGATTTCACCTGGGTCCGTTCGAGGTTGACCTTGGCCTGCCGCAGCTGCGCCTGCGCGCTCTCCAGCGCCGCCTCGGCGATCTTGGCGGTGCCGGCGTATTGCTGCTTCTCCTCGACCGACGTCGACACGGTGGTGAGCGCCTGGCGCCGCGCGGATTGCGCATTCTTCACTTGGAGGTCGGCCTCGCGGTTCTTCACCTCGGCATCGGCCGAGGTGACGTTGACCTCGAAATCGATCGGATCGATCACGTAGAGCAGGTCGCCCTTCCGGACGAGCTGGTTGTCCTGCACGCGCAGCGCCACGATCTGCCCGGAGACCTGCGGGGCGACGTTGGCGACCTGCACGCGGACCCGGCCGTCCCGGGTCCACGGCGCCGCCACATAGAACTCCCAGACGAACCAGGCGGCCGCGAAGGCGACGAGCAGGATCACGCCCGTGGCGGCCAGCCGTAGGACCTTCCCGGCGCGGCCCCGTTGCGCGGTGAGGGGCGGCGGATCGGCCGGGCGCGGCGCCTCCTCGCGGTGAGCGGCTCTGGGATCGTCCTCGTCGGCGGTGGTGGCAGGCATCAGATGAACGCGATCAGGAGGGCGAGGACGCAGACGTAGATGCCGGCCTCGGCGAGCGGCGCGTTGGCGACGTAGCGGCTGAACCGGATCCGGGCAAAGACCCAACGCAGGCCGAGGAGGATCACGAAGGCCGCAAGCGCATACGCGACGAACGAGGAGACCAGGACCCCACCGATATGGATATCCTCATACATGTCGGTTTCGCGCCAAACCCAAAGTTAGAACAATGCGATATCGAGGCGCCGCAGGACGCGTCGATGGCGCGCGATGGTTCGGGCCGCGGTCACCAGGTCACTGGCGGCCCGCGCCGTCGTCAACCGCAGAACCCGGTCCTCCTGGGAGGCTGCCCGGATCAGGTCCCGTGCCGCGCTCTCCAGTGCCCTGTCGTCGCCGGTGGCGAGGCCGGCCCTGGCCCGCTGGATCGCGGCCCGCAACGGCTCGACCGCCCAGAGCCGCCGCAGCTCCGCATGGGCCCGCGCGGCCGAGGCTTCGAGCCGGGCCAGCGCGAAGGCGTGCGACAGGCTCGCCCGGCGCACCGCCCCGCTGCCTGAACTGTAGCCGGCGAATTGGAACAGCCTGTCCGCGTTGAGGCTCGTGCGGGTGGTCGCGTCCCCGCCTTCGCCGACCAGGGCGTCGGCCAGCGACCGCTGGGCCGAATCGAGTGCGTAGACCCGCTGACGCTCCGGCGTGACCGGCAGGAGCAGGCGGACCACGATCGACAGGACGATGGCGGCGATCACGACCAGGAACGCGTTCAGCAGGAAGCTTTGGGCGTCGTAGCTCTGCGGGTTGGACGGGCCCAGAAGTACGGGGAAGAACACGATCACGATGAAGCCGATTCCGAAGGTCTTCGGATTCAACGACAGGAAGCAGCCGAGGAAGATCACCGGCGCCATCACGATGGCGAGCATCGGGAAGCCCTGGACGCCGTCGAGGAACACGAACCGCGCGATGCCCGCGAACGTCGCCGCCAGCGTCATCCCGATGACCACGCCGTTGGCGAACTTCTTGGGATCGGGCGTTACTGACGAGAGCGCCGCGGTGGACGCCACCTGGACCAGCGCGAAGGATGCCTGCGGGAGCCCGAGTGCCACGAAGGCGGCGGCCGTGATGGCAAAGCCGATCGCCACCCGCAGGGCCCCGCGCAGGGCCACCGGGAAATCCCGGTGCGTCGGCAGCCTGGCGTCGCGCAAGGGCCGATGGCCGTCGGCCACCGCCTGGATCCCGTCCTGCGCGAAGGTGGCCGCGCAGGCGACGTCGAGGGCACGCTGCAGGACCACGACCTCGTCGAGGGGCCTTTTGCCGTCGCGGATCGCGGCGTCCACCAGATCCCGCAGTCGGGCGTCGTCCCGCTGGAGCGTCTCGGGGTCGGGATCCTCGGCGACGCGGCGGCAGATCGCGAGCGCCTCCTCCACCGCAGGGCTCCGCGTGCGCAAGCAGGCGGAGGCCGCAGCGACCGCGCGGACCGCAGCCGCCAGGACGTAGAGCGCCGCGATGCAGCTGCGCGCGCCCGCGGCCCGCCAGGGTCCGTCGTCGAGCTCGCCCGCGATGGCGCTGGCATCGGCCCGCATCGGCGCGATGGTGCGGATCAACGCGGCGGTCCGCGATGCACCCAGATCGCCGTCCGACAGGGTCTCGCGGGCGTAGGCGCGCGTGTCGTCCCAGGCCTTGCGCAACTGCGGCAGCAGCGTCCGCCAGGTACTCGGCGAGGCAAGGGCGTCGTTGATGAAGGTGATGACGATGATGCCCAGCACGATCACGGCGACGCGGGAGACCGCGGCATCGAAGGTGCCTTGCGGCTCGTCGATCTGGCCGAGGGCGACGATCGCCACCGTGTAGCCCGACAGCATCGCCCCGTAGGCGCGCGTGTCCTGGAGGTACTGCGCGGTGAACACGCACAGCCCGAGCCAGACCGTGAACGAGAGCAGCAGCAGGACCCGGTCCTGGCCGAACAGCGCCATGAACAGGATCGATACGGCGGCGCCGATCAGCGTGCCCAGCAGGCGGTAGACGCCCTTGGAGATCGCCTGCCCGCGCTTCGGCTGCGCGAGGATCGCCACGCAGGTGGCCGCCGACGAGGCGCTGTCGAGTTGGAGCCAGAACGCGGCAGCCAGGGCCAGCATCATGGCGATCCAGATCCGCAGGGCGAACGCCCAGGCCGGGGGCTTGGGCACCCAGGCATCGAGGAAGCCGATCAGTCGGTCGCCGATCGCCGCCTGCCGGGGCGAGCCGGCATGGGCCGAGACCTCAGCCATGCTGCACCGGGTCCGGCGTGCTTGCGCAGGGGCGATACCCATACCGGGAGGAACGCCGGCACGACGGCATCGACCACGCGCACCGATCGGCTGCCGGGTATGCCGCAGACGGCCGGAGTGCCTGCCGATCCGTCATGTCAGCACCGAATTCCACCCACGCTCCCGATCAAACCAGCAACGAACGAGAGGTGCGGCGGTTCGCGTTGCTGTCAAGCTTTGTCGCCGCCTTTCAGCCGCTTGTTACAACTGCTCCAGTATTGCGGCCATTTCGGCCCTTGAGTGGTCTTCTGAGCGTCGGAGAGGGCGCGCCACTGGGCGCCGCACGTCTTCTGCCGTTCGCGGGCCGCGCTCTGCCCGGCGCTCGGCGCCTTCGTGGAGGGCTCCTTGGCGGCCGGCTCCTTGGCGGCCGGCTCCCGGGTGGCCGGCTCCTTGCCCGCGGGGGCCTCGCTCGCGGTCGGAGCCGGCGCCTCCTTCGCCAGAAGCGGCTGGACCAAAAAGAGCGGCGCTATCAGCACCGCAATCCGCACACGACGATCGAACATCGAGACTCCCCCCGGGATCACAATGATTCCGGGGGGCAATCTCGCCGGACGGCCACGCTTCGGACAAGGGCGCGGCAGCTTTCGCCAACAAGACAGGTGCGCGCTCTCGGAAACGTGAGCCCGTCGCAATCGACGCCCTTGAGCGCGGCCGGGAAATCGTCTTCACTGCCGGCAGTGTCCGAGATCGGCGGGGGAACGCCGCGCCGCCGTGTGATCGGTCGAGGAGCAGATCAAGATGGCAGCGGTGTCCGGGCGGCCGATCGACGTCCATACCTGGAGCACGCCGAACGGCTGGAAGATTCCGGTGATGCTCGAGGAGTGCGGGCTGCCGTACCGCGTGGTTCCGGTCAACATCGGCAAGAACGAGCAATTCACGCCCGACTTCCTGGCGATCTCACCGAACAACAAGATCCCGGCCATCGTCGACCCGGACGGGCCGGGCGGGCAGCCGATCACGGTGTTCGAATCGGGAGCAATCCTGCAGTATCTCGGTCGCAAGACCGGCCAGTTCTACCCGACGGACGAGCGCGCCCGGGTGGCCGTGGACGAGTGGCTGTTCTGGCAGGTGGCCGGGTTCGGCCCGATGCTCGGGCAGACGCACCACTTCAAGATCTACGCGTCCGAGAAGGTGCCGTACGCCATCGAGCGCTTCACCGCCGAAGCCAACCGCCTCTATGGGGTGCTGGAGCGCCGGCTCGAGGGTCGAGACTACCTCGCGGGCGACTATTCCATCGCCGACATCGCGACGGTGACCTGGGCCAAGCTCAACTTCAAGCAGGGCGTCGAGATCGCCGCCCTGCCGAACGTGGCGCGCTGGCTGGACTCCGTGCTGGCGAGGCCGGCCGTCCAGCGCGGCCTCGCGGCGATCTAAGCCTCAGTTCTTGTTGGCGGCCTGCTGGTTCACGTCCGGAACCCGCGTCCAGGTCTGCGAGCCGCAGAGCACCTTGAGCATGCAGCCCGAGACGCTGAGCTCGGCCTCGCTCTCGCGCTCCAGGCTGACGGTATAAACCTTGCCCTCTTCGATGTTGTAGAGTTCACCGGTGAACTTCTCCTCGTCGGGCTTCAGGCCGTCGATGAGCTGCAGGCCGATTACCGGACGGCTGCGCTTTTTCGGATCGGGGTTCTTCACGTCGGTCTTGGCGGCGCCGTTCTCGGCGGTGGGTGCCTTGAGCCAGACCACCTTGCCGCAGACGAGCTTCTGGCCGAGGCCGCAGCGGTCGATGCGGATCTTGGCGCGGCCATCGCCGGTGAGCCACGTGCCGGACGGATCCTTCCCGGTATCGGCGGCGGCGGCCGAGAGTCCGGCGAGCAGGAGGGTGGTGCTGAGGGCGAGGCGCATGGTTCGTCTCCGTATGTTGGGCACCGAAGGCGCCTGAGGGGCGGACGAAATCGGCTTGGGCCGAGTGAGCCGCCGCAATCAGGCGATTTTTCGGCGGTGTTGCGGCAGAGCCACGGCTCAGTTTGTTTCGCCTGTTGGCAAAGCCGCCGCGCGGGCGAAACTCAACGCCAGCGCAGGACTCGCTAACGCACGCCCTTGACGATATAACTCATGAGTTATAATCAGGTCGGACGGCCCGGCAATGACGTGGACGGTCGCTTTCGACGTGGATTTTCGCGCGGAGTTCGCCGCGTTCGATGCTGAAGCCCGAAAAACGATCGCGGCTTATGCCTTGGTCCTCGCCAGCGAAGGCCCGCAGCTGGGCCGTCCCATGGCCGACACCTTCAAAGGCTCGAAGCACGCGAGCATGAAAGAACTGCGTCCGACCGTGAACAAGGTCGAATGGCGCGTGGCCTACGCATTCGATGTGACGCGCAGGGCGACCGTGCTCGCAGCCGCATCTAAGGGCGGTCGATCTTCGGCGCTTGTCTACAAGCAAACGATCGCGACGGCGGATGCGCGTTTCACGCGGCATCGAGCGAATTTGGTTTCGTCCCGGACCACACAATCGGCCTCGCATACCCGTTCGCAACGCAGCAGCAGAAGGACGCCCAGGCGATGACGGAGGGCTTCAGATGACAAAGGACGCACAGCGCGGAACCATCTTACCGCTCACCGACATCCTGGCGGAGTTTTCCCCAGACGATCAGGCGGAGATCCAGGCCCATGCGGACCTGCTTGTCCAGGAGAGCCGAACCTTGGCGCAGTTCCGGCGCGACATGGGGATGACGCAGGCAGAACTGGCGCAGGCGCTGGAGACCTCTCAGGCCTACGTGGCCAAGCTTGAACGTAATCCGTCCGCGGACATGCAGGTTTCCACCATCGCCCGCATCGCTTCCGCCCTCGGCGGAAAGCTCAGGATCGTCGTCAGCCTGCCGGGCGGGCCGGATGCGACCTTCGCGATGCCGGCTGCCGGCCCGCGGAAGAAAGCCGCGCGTTCGAGGAAGAGCTCGGCCACCGCCTGAGCTTCGGCTCCCGGATTCGGCGCGACGCCGCAGATCGCCGGCAGAGCCCAGTCCGTGCGCCGCTTGAGGCCCGGTAGGGCGCCCGCTATAAGCCTGCGGCGGAAGCGAAATTTTCGCGCCTGAGATGCGCCCGTCAGCCCGGCGCGCACCCTCCGCCTTTTTCACAGACAGACCGGACACACCATGGCCACCGAGCGCACCTTCTCGATCCTCAAGCCCGACGCCACCCGGCGCAACCTGACCGGCGCCGTGAACGCGGTGATCGAGGAGGCGGGCCTGCGCATCGTCGGCCAGCGCCGCATCCGCCTGACCCAGGAGCAGGCCGAAAAGTTCTATGAGGTCCACAAGGAGCGGCCCTTTTTCGGCGAGCTCGTCAGCTTCATGACCTCCGGCCCGGTGGTCGTGCAGGTGCTCGAGGGCGAGAACGCCGTCGCCAAGTACCGCGAAGTGATGGGCGCCACGAACCCGGCCCAGGCCGCCGAGGGCACGATCCGGAAGCGGTTCGCCGAGTCCGTTGGCGAAAACACCGTGCACGGCTCGGACAGCGCCGAGAACGCCAAGCTCGAGATCGCGCAGTTCTTCAAGGATTCCGATATCGCCGCCTGAAGCGGAGGCCGGGGTGGCGGGTCGGGCACACCGTTCCGCCATCCCGTCGCATTCCCCCCGGCAGCGGGATGAATGCCGCCCGGTGTGTCCGGTCCGTCATTGACGGAGCGGCGCCCCGCGGCGTCCAACGGCCGAGGTTATTTGACCCTCAGCCCTGGACCGCCAAGACCATGACGATGCGCCGCCTGCCCCTGCTGATCGCGTCCGGCCTGATCGCGATCGGCGCGACCGCCGCCCTCGCGGGCGGATCCCCGGCCCCGTTCCAGCAGTACGAGCCGGATCCGGCGCTGAAGACGGCCACGAAGGCCAGCCTCGAAGGCCGCGTACGCCATGCCTGCACGGTCGTCCAGGCCCGGCTGACCAGCGCCCCCGAGGCGTCCCTCGAGCGTCCCTGCGGCTGCTACGCCCGGCAGACCCTGCGCAGCCTCGACGAGTCCGAGGTCGAGTCCTACCGGGCGACCGGCTACTTCAACGATTCCGCCCGCGCCAAGGCCCTGTCGGCGCTCGACAGCTGCAAGCTGCAGCGGCCGATCTGATCCTCCCGGGGCGCGGCCCCGGCCCCTCCCGAAGGGGCTTGTCCCTTCGGGATCCCGCTACAGGCTGAACAGGACGCCGTCCGGTGCGGCGTCGGCGATGACGACGCGGTCGCCCTCCAGCCGGGCACGTCCCCCGGCCACCAGCGCCAGCACCGCGGGATAGAGCCGCCGCTCCTCGACGATCACCCGATCGGCGAGACTGTCCGGGTCGTCGCCCTGGCGCACCGGGATCGCGGCCTGCGCCACGATCGGCCCGGCATCGAGTTCGGGCACCACGAAGTGAACCGTGCAGCCATGCAGCCGCACGCCGGCTTCGAGCGCCTGGGCGTGCGTGTGGGTCCCCTTGAACAGCGGCAGCAGCGAGGGGTGGATGTTGAGCATCCGCCCGGCCCAGCCGGCTACGAAGTCCGGCGTGAAGATCCGCATGAATCCGGCAAGGCAGACGAGGTCGATGTCGGCGGCCCGGAGTTCGGCGTCGAGGGCGGCATCGAAGCTGGCCCGATCCCGGAAACCGGTGTGGTCGATCGCCCGGGCCGGAATCCCGGACGCCGTCGCCCGCGCAAGGCCGGCGGCATCCGGACGGTTCGACAGGACCAGCACGATCTCGGCCGGGTAGGCCGGATCCTTCGCAGCCTCGATCAGCGCGACCATGTTCGAGCCGCGGCCCGAGATCAGGACCGCGACGCGGGTCTTCCGGGGGGCGGCCATCAGAGCGCGAGGCGTCCGCTGAAGGTCACGGGCTCGGAGCCGCGCGCGGTGATCCGGCCAAGGCGCACCGGCGCCTCGCCGGCTCGGGTCAGGGCCTCGTCGACGTCGTCGACCGCCTCGGCGGCGGCGATCACCACCATGCCGATGCCGCAGTTGAAGGTCCGCAGCATCTCCGCCTCGGCGACACCGCCCTCGCGGGCGAGCCAGCCGAACACCGGGGGCGGGGTGATGGCGTCGAGGTCGATGGCGATGCCGATATCGTCCGGCAGCACCCGAGGCAGGTTGTCGGGGAAGCCGCCGCCGGTGATGTGCGCAAGCGCGCGGATGCCGTCGGTCGCCTCCAGGGCGGACAGCAGGGGCTTCACGTAGATCCGGGTCGGCTCCAGCAGGGCGTCTCCGAGGCTGCGGCTCGCGTCGAACGGGGCCGGCGCGTCCCAGCCCAGGCCGGTCTTGGCGACGATGCGGCGGACGAGCGAGAAGCCGTTGGAATGGACGCCGGAGGAGGGCAGGCCGAGCACCACGTCGCCGGGTCGGATACCGGGCTTCGGCAGCAGCGTGCCGCGCTCGGCAGCGCCCACCGAGAAGCCGGCGAGGTCGTAATCCGAGCCGTCGTAAAGGCCCGGCATCTCGGCGGTTTCGCCGCCGATTAGTGCGCATCCGGCCTGCCGGCAGCCCTCGGCGATACCGCGCACGATGTCGGCGCCGACGCCGGGCACCAGCTTGCCGGTGGCGTAATAATCCAGGAAGAACAGCGGCTCGGCGCCCTGGACCACGAGGTCGTTGACGCACATCGCCACCAGATCGATGCCGATCGTGTCATGGCGACCGGTCTCGATCGCGATCTTGACCTTGGTGCCGACGCCGTCGTTGGCCGCAACCAGGATCGGGTCGCGGAACCCCGCGGCCTTCAGATCGAACAGGCCGCCGAAGCCGCCGATCTCGGCATCCGCCCCCGGCCGCCGCGTCGAGCGCACCAACGGCTTGATCGTCTCGACCATCGCGTTGCCGGCGTCGATATCGACGCCCGCCTCCGCGTAGGTCAGTCCCTGTCCATCCTTGGCGGTCATGCCAGCGTCGTCCCGGTCATCATCGGGTCCGCTCTAGCGGCTTCCAGCGCGCTGCGCGAGTCGGCTGGCGCGTGCCTTGATCGGGACCTGCCCGATCTCCACTCTGCGACAGGGCGTGCTATGCGGCCCGAGGGGGGACGACATCATGCGCGCACGGGCTGTCATCGGGCTGGGGAGCCTCGTCGCCCTCGGCCTCCTGGTCTACCTGCTGCGCGAGGTGATGCTGCCGTTCGTGGCCGGCATCGCGCTGGCGTACCTGCTCGATCCGCTGGCGGACCGTCTGGAGCGCCTGGGCCTCGGCCGCCTTGCCGCGAGCCTGCTGATCCTGGCGCTGTTCGTCGTGGCGCTGATCGTGTCGCTGCTGATCCTGATCCCGCTGACCGCCAATCAGGTCGCGGGGTTGGTGAACGCGCTGCCCGCGATGGTCTCACGGCTCCAGGGGATCATCGCCGAGCGCGCCGGGCCGCTGCTGGAGCGCGTCGGCGGCGACAACGTGCTCACCGAGCTGCAATCCTCCGTTGGCACGCTGGCGAGCCAGGGCGGCGCGTGGCTGCTCGCGTTCCTCAAGTCGATCTGGTCAGGCAGCCAGGCGCTGATCTCGATCGCGTCGCTGCTGGTGGTGACCCCGGTCGTGGCCTTCTACATCCTTGTCGACTGGGATCGGATGATGGCGGCTCTGGACAGCTGGGTGCCCCCCCGGCACCGGGCCACGGCGCGCGACCTCGCACGCCAGATCGACGGCGCGATCACCGGCTTCGTGCGCGGCCAGACCCTGGTCTGCCTGATCCTCGGCAGCTTCTACGCCGTCGGCCTCTGGCTGGTCGGGCTCAATTTCGGGGTTCTGATCGGGCTGATCGCCGGCCTCCTGACCTTCATCCCGTATGTCGGGACGCTCACCGGCTTCATGCTCTCGGTCGGGGTCGCCCTGGTGCAGTTCTGGCCGTCCTCGGACTGGCTGCATCTGGGGCTGACCGTGGGCGTGTTCCTGATCGGCCAGTTCCTCGAGGGCAACGTGATAGCTCCGAAACTGGTGGGCGAGTCGACCGGCCTGCATCCGGTCTGGCTGATGTTCGCGCTGCTCGCCTTCGGAACCCTGTTCGGCTTCGTGGGCCTGCTGCTCGCGGTGCCGGTGGCGGCCTCGCTCGGCGTGCTCGTGCGGTTCGCCCTGAAGCGCTATCTTCAAAGCCGCCTCTATCATGCCGAGCAACCGGTGCTGATCGACCTGAACGACGAGGCCGGCCGGACCTTGACCGCCACCAAGACGCGGTCATCCTGAACGATCGATCTGGGCACCCCATGCGCGAGAACGCACCACCCCGGCAGATGGCCTTCGACCTGCCCCTCGATCCCCGGTACGGCCGCGAGGACTTCCTGGTCGGGCCGGCGAACGAGGCGGCCTACGCGCTGGTCGAAGCCTGGCCGGACTGGCCCGACAGCGTGCTGGTGCTGACCGGCCCCTCGGGCAGCGGCAAGAGCCACCTCGCGGCGATCTGGGCCGAGCGGGCCCATGCCTGGACGGCCGCCGCCTCCGAAATCGGGGCGGATGCGGTCCAGCACCTCGTCTCGAACGGCGCGCTGGTGATCGAGGATATCGATCGCGCGGAGGGGCGCGACGAGGCGGCCCTGTTCCATCTGCTCAACCGTGCCCGCGAGCGGGCGTGTCCGGTCCTGCTGACCAGTGCCTCCGGCATCGACGCCCTGGGCCTCGTGACGCCGGACCTGCGTTCGCGGCTGCGCCTGGCGCCGAGCATCGCCATCGAGGCGCCGGACGACGCGCTGCTGCGCGCCGTCCTGGTCAAGCTGTTCGTCGACCGTCAGCTGGTGGTGGATCTCAGCGTGATCGAGGCATTGGCGCTGCGGATCGACCGCTCCTTGGGACGCGCGCGGGATCTCGTCGCCGAACTGGATCGGGACGCGCTCGGACGCGGGCGGCGGATCAGCCGGCCCCTGGCGCTGGCCGTGCTACGCCGCATGGGGTTCGACGACGAGATCGATCCGGACGCTTAGAAGCGGAAAGCCGTGGCCGTCACGAAAGCGTCGTGAAAGCTACGGGTGTAGAATGGTAGACGCGCCGGCAGCGGCAAGGACAGGAATCGGAATGGAATCGACGCAGAAGCCCATGGACCGCGACGCCGCCGACGAGGCTGCGGAGCCCCGTCGGCCCGACGCGACCGATCCGGCCCCACGCCGCCCCGCCGCAAGGCGCGCGCCGGTCAACCGCACGGCCGCATCGGGCCAACCGGCCGAGGACACGGCCGATGCGAGCGCACCGGCTCCGCGGGCGCGCGCTCCCGCCTCTCGTACGGCCTCGCGGAGCGCCGCCGCCAAAAGCGCGGCCGTCAAGAGCGCTGCGGTGACGAGCGACACCAACCCGAAAGCGATGGCCGCCGCGGCACCCGGTGCAACCGCTGAGACGAAGCCTGTACCGATCGATACCGCCGACGAATGGCCCGCCGTCCCGGCGGCACCGGTGGAGCAGCCGGCCGGCGCGGCGCGGGAACCCGTGGTCGAGGCCGGGCGCTCGCTCCGGCATTCCCCCGAGCGGTTCGTGAACCGCGAGCTGTCCTGGCTGCAATTCAACCGCCGGGTGTTGGAGGAGGCCTCCAACCCGAACCATCCGCTTCTGGAGCGCCTGCGCTTCCTGTCGATCTCGGCGAACAACCTCGACGAGTTTTTCATGGTCCGCGTGGCCGGCCTGATCGACCAGGTCCGGGCCGGTCTGACGCTCCCGTCCCAGGACGGGCTGACGCCGTCCGAGCAACTGAACCGGATCGGTATCGAGGTGGCGCGGCTCGCCGCCGACCAGCAGGCGCGCTGGCGCCAGCTGCGGGTGGAACTGCAGGCCTCCGAGATCGAGATCGTCGAGCCCGCCGCCCTCACCGCCGAGCAGGCCGCTTGGCTGGAGGAATACTTCCTCAATCATGTCTCACCAGTCCTGACGCCGCTCGCGATCGATCCGGCGCACCCGTTCCCGTTCATCCCCAACCTCGGCACCACCATCGCGCTGGCGCTGGTGCGGCCACGCGACGGCCGGCTGCTGCGGGCCCTAATCCGGGTTCCCGGCGTCATCGATCGGTTCGTTCGCCTGCCCACCAGCCAGAGTGAGACCGCCGCGCGCCTGATCTCGATCGAGCAGGTGATCGGGATGTTCACCGGTCGGCTGTTCCCGGGCTATCTGGTCAAGAGCAGCGGCGCGTTCCGGGTGGTGCGGGATTCGGATCTCGAGATCGAGGAGGAGGCAGAGGACCTCGTCCTGCATTTCGAGACCGCCCTGAAGCAGCGCCGCCGGGGCGTCGTGATCCGCCTCGAGGTCGAGTCCGGCATGTCCGAAGACCTCCGCGGTTTCGTCGCCGACGAACTCGAGATTTCAGCGGACGCGATCTTCCTGATCGAGGGCATGCTCGCCCTCAACGAGCTGTCCCAGATCGTCGGGATCGACCGGCCGGACCTGAAGTTCAAGCCCTACAACCCGCGCTTTCCCGAGCGGATCCGCGAGAGCGGCGGCGACGTGTTCGCGGCGATCCGCCAGAAGGACTTCATCGTCCACCACCCCTACGAATCCTTCGATTCGGTGGTGCAGTTCCTGGCCCAGGCGGCCCGGGACCCGAACGTCGTGGCGATCAAGCAGACGCTCTATCGCACCTCGTCGAACTCCCCGATCGTCGCGGCGCTCGCGGAGGCCGCCGAACTCGGCAAGTCGGTCACCGCGCTCGTCGAGCTGAAGGCCCGGTTCGACGAGGAGGCCAACATCCGCTGGGCGCGCAACCTGGAGAAGGCTGGCGCGCAGGTGGTGTTCGGCTTCGTCGAGCTGAAGACCCACGCCAAGCTGTCGCTGGTGGTCCGGCGCGAGGGCGACAAGCTCGTGACCTACTGCCATGTCGGCACCGGCAACTATCACCCGATCACGGCGCGCGTTTACACGGACCTGTCGTTCTTCACGGCCGACCCGGCGATCGCCCGGGACGTCTCGCGGATCTTCAACTTCATCACCGGCTACGCCGAGCCCGCCGAACTGGAGCGGATGTCGGTCTCGCCCCTGACGATGAAGAACCGGCTGCTGGAGAACATCGAGGCCGAGGTCGCCCACGCCAAGGCCGGCCGGCCGGCGGCGATCTGGATCAAGTGCAATTCCCTCGTCGACGCGCAGATCATCGACGCGCTGTACGATGCGTCCTCGGCCGGTGTGCAGATCGATTGCGTGGTACGCGGCATCTGCTGCCTGCGGCCGGGCATCCCGGGGCTGTCCGAGACGATCCGGGTCAAGTCGATCGTCGGGCGCTTCCTGGAGCACGGGCGGATCTACGCCTTCGGCAACGGTGTCGGGCTGCCGCACCCGAAGGCGACGATCTACATCTCGTCGGCCGACCTGATGAGCCGCAACCTCGACCGCCGGGTCGAGGCTATGCTGCCGATCACGAACCCGACCGTGCACCAGCAGGTCCTCGACCAGATCATGCTGGCCAACCTCCTGGACAACCGTCAGAGCTGGCGGCTGCTGGCCTCCGGGGGCTGCGAGCGGATCCAGCCGGCGGACGGTGAGGAACCGTTCAACGCGCACAAGTACTTCATGACGAATCCAAGTCTTTCCGGCCGGGGCAAGGCATCGAAGAAGTCGAGTCCCCGCGCTCTGAGCCGTCGGGCTCAGCGCGCCTAAGTGCACCGGCCGATGCGCGGGACGCTCGACAGGTTTCGGGACCATGTTGTGCGGGTCTGCGTCCGGAAACTCCGCCCGGCGAAAGGGCCGGGCGGCCGAAACGTTGCTCTGCCGGCCCGATTGGGCTTAGAGCTTGCGCCGTCGCCAGGGATCCCGGTTCGGCCGCGAGCGCAGCGAATCATCGACGTGGAGCCGATCTCGGTTGCGGCTCCGGATTGCACACGCGGCCCGCCGGTCCGGCCGGCCACGTTCCATCAAGGACTCGGACGTTTGGGCAGCCCTCGCGCCAACCTCACCCTCGCGCATTCCGCCGACCGGCCTTCGCGCGATCCGCGGCCGCCGGTGGCGATCATCGATATCGGCTCGAACTCGGTGCGGCTCGTCGCCTATGACGGCCTGAGCCGCGCGCCGACGCCGCTCTACAACGAAAAGGTCCTGTGCGGCCTGGGCCGCAACGTGCTGACCACGGGCCGGCTGAACGAGGACGCGGTCAACCGTGCGCTGACCGCCCTGGGACGGTTCCGCGTGCTGTGCGAGACCATGCGGGTCGGCCGGGTGTTCGTGCTGGCGACGGCAGCGGCCCGGGACGCCGAGAACGGGCCGGACTTCCTGCGCGCCGCCGAGGCCGCCTGCGGCCAGGAGATCCAGCTGCTGTCGGGGCGCCGTGAGGCGGAGCTGTCCGCCATGGGCGTGATCTCGGGCTTCCACGCGCCGGATGGCGTGGTCGGCGACATGGGCGGCGGCTCCCTCGAACTGGTGGACGTGCGCGGCACCGTGGTCGGCCAGGGCGTGACCATGCCGCTCGGCGGCCTCGCCCTGCAGGACCTCTCCGGCGGGTCGATCAAGAAGGCCGCCAAGATCGTGCGCGAGCATATGCGCAAGGCCGAGCCGCAGCTCGAGACCCTGCGCGGCCGGACCTTCTACGCGGTCGGCGGTACCTGGCGCGCCCTGGCGCGGCTGCATCAGGCGGCGCGCGGCTACCCGGTCCACGTGATGCACGGCTACGCGGTGGAGCCCACCGACGAGATGAGCTTCCTGCAGATCGTCGAGCAGACGGATGTCAGCCTGCTCCAGGACGTCGACACGATCTCGGAGGCGCGCCGCCCGCTCCTGGCCTACGGCGCCGTGGTGCTCGAAGAGATCATCCGGGTCGGGCGCCCGCGGGAAGTCGCGATCTCGGCCTCCGGGGTTCGGGAGGGCTTGCTGTTCGAGCAGCTCGACCGCGACACGCGACTCGTCGATCCGCTCCTCGCCTCGGCGGCGGAGTTCAACGCTTTGCGCTCCCGCGCGCCGCGCCACGGCGAGGAGTTGATCGCGTGGACGGACCGGTTCGTGGCGACGCTGGACGGCCCCGAAACCGCGGACGAACGCCGCCTGCGCCATGCGGGCTGCCTGCTCTCGGATGTCGGCTGGCGCGCGCACCCCGATTACCGCGACGAGCAGAGCATCGCGGCGATCCAGAACGCCGCCTTCGTGGGGGTGGACCATCCGGGACGGGCCTATCTCGCCCTCGCCGTCTCGCTCCGCCACAGCGGCCTCGCCCCGGAAAAAGCCAACCCAATCCTCCGGACCGTGGCGGGTCCGCGCCTGTTTGAGCGGGCCCGCCTGCTCGGCGCGATGCTCCGGGTGGCGTTCCCGATCTCGGCCGGCATGGACGGTGCGCTCACCCGGGCGCCGCTCCTCGTCGAGGACGGCCGGGTCACGCTGCGGATGCCGCGGGATTGGGCCGCTCTCGCCAGCGACCGCCTTCTGAACCGGGTGCGCGCACTCGGCCGCGTGGTCGGGATGGACGGGCGCATCGAGATCGACACCGCCGCCTGACCCGACGCGGCCGGCCTGTCAGGCGCGCCGGTTCTGGAGCCGGATCGGCCGGGTACGACGGCCCGAACCCGCACCCGAAACCGGATCGCGCCCGCGGACGCCTGTTCGAGCGGGTACTTCAGTCATCACGTCCCGGGGCACGCCACGAAAGCCCTGCGTGCGACAAACGCGCGGCCTCGCCGCTGCGACGGTGCGGAGCTTTGGCCCCGGCATAAAAATTCTCTATTAACAGCCGATGTGTTGTCGGCACCACCGTACAATATGACGTCGTCTAAGCTATAACTATTGAATCATTTATTATAATTCTTTGGTTCTTCAACATCAAAGTACAGCAAATCCATCGCATCAGTAGGATGCGGTGCATCGAAAGAAAGTTTCAGGTATCAGGATCTGCAGAGGCCGTGGGCGGCCATCGGATTGTGATCATGCGTTGGCTTGGACGGTTCTCGATACGGACGCTCCTATGCTTGGTGATCGCCGCTCTGGCGGTGATGTTGCTGAGCTATACGACGACTGCGCTCGTCTCTGCGCAGGAACAGGCCCGGCAAGCCGATCTCGCCGTCACCCTGGCCCATACGAGTCGGCGCCTGCTCAAGACGATCCTGCCACTGCGTCTCGAACGCGGCTCGACTCTCGCCCTGGGTAGCCAGGAACCCGCGGGGCCGAACACGCTGTCGGCGATCGCGACGAACCGGCAGGCGATGATCGAGAGTTTCGCCAGGGCCCAAGACCTCCTGCACGAGCAGACCGTTCCGGCGGTGACCGCGACCGTCACGCGGCTGAACGCAGCGCACGAGGCCGTGAACGCGCTGCGCCCCCGCATCGACGCGGCCCTGCGCCTCACCAAGGAGCGACGCGACGCGACGCTGATGCCCGCGATGCTCGCCGCCTATCAAGAGCTGCTCGATGCCCTGACCGCAACGACGAACGCCGTGGACGGCGCCATCCCCCGTTCGGACGCCGCCCTGCAGCGTTATCTCGGCCTCAAGCGTGCGGCCTGGGCGGCGCGGGTCGCGATCGGAAACGTCGCCCTCCGGGTCCAGACGTCGCTGGCGGCCGGCACCTCCTGGACCCTGCCCGAGACCGTGGCGGCTGCCGGGGAACGGGCGCGGTTGGAAACGGCCTGGGCCGTCACCACCGAGGCCGCCGCCTCCGTCTCGGATACGGTTCGGTCCGCGTTCCAGAATGCCGACGCCAAGAACTTCCAGGGCGAGAACGCGGCCACCGCGAAGGCCGTGTTCGACGCCCTGAGCCAGGGAACGCCGCCGAGCGTGACGTTCCAGGACCTGCGGCAGCGGAATACCGAGACGCAGGCCACCATCGTCGATCTCGCCTACGCGAGCCTCGACGATATGATCGAGCACGCCGACCTCCTGGCCGATGCGGCACGCGGCATCCTGGTCCGCAACGTCGCCGCCCTCGCGGCGGTCGTCCTCCTGGTCGGCCTGGGCCTCGTCGTCATCTTCGCCGGCGTGCTCAGGCCGATCCGGACGATGTCGACGACGATGCGGGACCTCGCCGCGGGCGACGCCTCCGTGGAGGTGCCGGTCGGACAGTATCGCAACGAGTTCGGGCCCGTGGCGGCGGCCGTGCAAGTGTTCAAGGACAACCTGATCCGGAACCGTCAGCTGGAAACCGCGGCCGCTGAGGCGCGCCTGGCAACGGAGCAGCAACGCAAGGCCGGCATGCGCCAGATGGCCGAAGCCTTCGAGACGGCGGTCGGCGGCATCATCGGTCAGGTCTCGTCCTCGGCCGCCGAGCTGCAGGCGACCGCCCAGACCCTGACGGCCACCGCGAACCAGACGGCCAGCCAATCGACGACGGTGGCCGCAGCGGCCGAGCAGGCGGCCAGCAACGTCAACACCGTGGCGGCCGCCTCGGAGCAGCTGGGTTCCTCGGTGCAGGAGATCGGCCGGCAGGTCGACGGATCGGCCAAGCTGGCGCTGGGGGCGGTCACCGAAGCCGGGCAGACCGGCGCGCTGGTGCAGGAACTCTGCAGCGCAGTGGCGCGGATCGGCGACGTGGTCGGGTTGATCTCGAACATCGCCGGGCAGACCAACTTGCTGGCGCTGAACGCCACGATCGAGGCGGCTCGGGCCGGAGAGGCCGGGCGCGGCTTCGCGGTGGTCGCCTCCGAGGTGAAGGCGCTGGCCGAGCAGACCGCCAAGGCGACGGAGGAAATCTCCGGCCAGATCGCGCGGGTGCAGGCCTCGACCGGCCAGGCCGTGACGGCGATCGGCACGATCACGGCGCGGATCCGGGACATCAACGCCGTGGCGACCTCGATCGCGGCGGCGGTCGAGGAGCAGGGGGCCGCGACCCAGGAGATCGTCCGCAACGTCGGGCAGGCGGCAGCGGGCGCAGGGGAAGTCACCAGCAACATCGCCGGCGTCGCCAGTGCCGCGGAGGAAACCGGCAAGGCCGCGAGCCAGGTGCTCGGCGCGGCCACCGACCTGTCGCGGCAATCCGAACACCTCACCGCCGAGGTGTCCCGTTTCCTCGACACCGTCCGGGCGGCCTGAAGGCGCGACTCGGAACGATCCCGGCAGCCGAAGCTGCCGGGATCGTTCCGCTCAGTTTACTCGGAGATCATGCCGGCGCCGGCTTCGCCCCCGGGCAGGGGCGCCGGCTCGGATTGCGCCTCGACCACGGCCGCGGCGGTGACGTTGACGATGCCGCGGGCCGTAACCGACGGCGTCAGGATGTGGGCGGGCTTGGCCGGGCCGATCAGCAGCGGCCCGACCGGCAGCGCGTCCGCCAAAACCTTGGCGAACTGGAACGCGATGTTGGCCGCATCCAGGTTCGGGAAGATCAGGACGTTGGCCGCGCCCTTGAGGCGCGAGCCCGGCAGCACCCGGTCGCGCACCAGCTCGGAGAGCGCCGAATCCGCCTGCATCTCGCCGTCGACCATCAGGTTCGGGTCGCGCGACTGCAGAAGCGCCAGCGCCTCCCGCATCTTCATGGCCGAGGGGGAATCCGACTGCCCGAAATCCGAGTGGCTCAGCAGGGCGATCTTGGGCGTCAGGCCGAAGCGGCTGACATGGCCGGCGCAGGCCTGAGCGACCTCGGCGATCTCCTCGGCGGTGGGATTCTGGCGGACATGGGTGTCGGCCAGGAAGTACGCACCTTCGCTGGTCACGATCAGGCTCATGGCGGCGCATTGGGCGATGCCGGGCGCCAGGCCGATCACGTCGCGGATGATCCTGAGCCGGGTCTCGAACCGGCCCTCCAGGCCGCAGATCAGGGCGTCGGCCTCGCCGCGCCGGACCGCGATGGCGCCGATCACGGTGTTGTTGGTGCGCACGAGCGTGCGGGCGGCATCCGGGGTGATGCCGCGCCGGCCGGCGACGTCCAGATAGGTCTGGACGTAGGCGCGGTAGCGGGGATCGTCCTCGGGATCGATCAGCTCGAAGTCGCGACCCTCCTGAATGGAGAGGCCGAAGCGCTTCAGGCGCGATTCGACCACGCGCGGGCGCCCAACCAGGATCGGGAACGCGACCTTGTCCTCCACGATCGCCTGGACGGCGCGCAGGACCCGCTCGTCCTCACCCTCGGCGTAGATCACCCGCTTGGGGTCGGCCTTCGCCTTCGAGAACAGCGGCTTCATGATGAGGCCGGACCGGTGGACGAACCGGTCGAGGCTGTCGACGTAGGCGTTGAAATCCGTGAGCGGCCGGCCGGCGACGCCGGAATCCATCGCGGCCTTGGCCACCGCCGGGGCGATGCGCACGATCAGGCGCGGGTCGAACGGGCTGGGGATCAGCGATTCCGGGCCGAACGGCCGTGCCTCGCCGCCATAGGCCCGCGCGACCACGTCGGAGGGAGTCTCGCGGGCGAGCGCCGCGATCGCCTTCACGGCCGCCTGCTTCATCTCCTCGTTGATGCTGGTGGCGCCGACATCGAGCGCCCCACGGAAGATGTAGGGGAAGCACAGGACGTTGTTGACCTGGTTCGGGAAGTCCGAGCGGCCGGTGCAGATCATCGCGTCGGGGCGCTTGGCCTGCGCGAGGTCCGGCATGATCTCCGGATAGGGGTTGGCGAGCGCCATGATCAGCGGCTTGTCCGCCATCTTCTCCAGCAGCTCGGGCTTCAGGACGCCGCCGGCCGAGAGGCCGATGAACACGTCCGCCCCCGGGATCACCTCGGCCAGCGTGCGCGCCTCGGTCTCCTGGGCGTAGACGTCTTTCCACCGGTCCATCAGCTCCGGGCGGCCCTTGTAGACCACGCCCTTGATGTCGGTGACCGTGATGTTCTCCCGGGTCGCGCCGAGCGAGACGAGCAGGTTCAGGCAGGCCAGCGCCGCCGCGCCGGCGCCGGAGGTGACGATGCGGACATCCGAAAGCGCCTTGCCGGCGAGTTCGAGCCCGTTGAGGACCGCCGCCGCCACGATGATCGCGGTGCCATGCTGGTCGTCGTGGAAGACCGGGATGTTCATCCGGGCCCGGCACTGCTCCTCGACCTCGAAGCACTCCGGCGCCTTGATGTCCTCCAGGTTGATGCCGCCGAAGGTCGGCCCGAGCGCGCAGACGACGTCGACGAGCTTGTTGACGTCCTTCTGGTCGACCTCGATGTCGAACACGTCGATGCCGGCGAACTTCTTGAACAGGACCGCCTTGCCCTCCATCACCGGCTTGGAGGCGAGCGGGCCGATATCGCCAAGGCCGAGGACGGCGGTACCGTTGGTGAGCACCGCCACGAGGTTCTGGCGGATCGTCAGTTCGGCAGCCTGTTGCGGGTCGTCGTAGATCGCCATGCAGGCGGCTGCGACGCCGGGCGAGTAGGCGAGGGCGAGGTCGCGCTGGTTGCCGAGCGGCTTGGTCGCCTGGATCTCCAGCTTCCCGGGCTGCGGCAGGCGGTGGTAGACGAGCGCCCCGGCCTTGAGGTCCTCGGACATGTTATCGGCCATCGCTCACCTTCCAGCTCGCCTACTTTCCCGGAGACGACGCGGTCGCGCACCGCGCCGGATCCCATCGTGACCGGTCTGTTGCACCGGCTGCGTAGGGGGCGCAACCCGCATAACGAGACGCGGATCCACCTCGCCGCGCTGGCGCGCGCGCACGGCTTCTCCATAGGCGCTTACTCGTACGGGCGTCCCAAAGTGCGCTTCCCGGAGAGCGGCCGTCGCCTGACGATCGGCCGCTATTGTTCCATCGCCGACAAGGTCGAGATCCTGCTCGGCGGCGACCACCGGCTCGACTGGGCCTCCACCTACCCGTTCGCGGCGATGCGCGGCCTGTTCCCGGATGCGCGTGCACCGGCGGATCACCACGCCTCGCGCGGCGACGTGGTGATCGGGCACGATGTCTGGCTCGGGTCCGGCTGCATGATCCTGTCCGGCGTCACGATCGGGCACGGCGCCGTGGTCGCGGCCCGGGCGGTGGTGACCCGGGACGTCCCGGCCTACGCTGTGGTCGCCGGCAACCCGGCCCGGGTGGTGCGCCACCGCTTCGACGAGGCCGCCGTGGCGGCGCTGGTGGAGACCGCCTGGTGGGACCGGCCGCACGCGACGGTGACGCGGCTGGTGCCGCTGCTGCAGAGCGGGCGGATCGCCGACCTGCTCGCGGCGTTGCGCGCCGAGCCGGATTCCCGTACCGGCGAGCCCTTCGCCCTGCCGGACCCGCGCGGGGCCGCACACGAAACCGACCCGAGATCCGGATGATGACCGACACGCCTCCCGACCGCCTGGCCGCGAACCCGAACAGCCCGTTCTACGACGAGGCCATGCTGGAGCGCGGCGTCGGCGTGCGATTCAAGGGCGTCGATAAGACCAACGTCGAGGAATACTGTGTCAGCGAGGGCTGGGTCCGCCTCTCGGCCGGCAAGACCCTCGACCGGGCCGGCAACCCGATGACCGTGAAGCTGAAGGGCACCGTCGAACCCTACTTTCGCGAGCCCGAGGCCGAGGCCGAGGGTTGAGCCTCTCGTAGAGTCAGTGCCGCGCTGAAGTTCTTCAATGCCCCCAGGACCAGCGTATGAACCTGATCCGGCGAGCGGGGCGCATCGATGATCAGGCTCGTCAGGATGTCATTGCGCCGGGCGCGCTGCTTGGCGGTTCGTGCATGGTTCGACAGACGCAGGTGCCAGGGGCTCTTAGATAGCGCGAGATAGAGGCTGTCACCGCGCTCGTTCCGGGCGACGATGGCGAAGCCCTCGGCCTCCAGAAGCCGTGCTGCAAGGGCCAGCGCGGCCGATGGGGGGAGGGTGCTCACGGCCCGGCCGGCTCGATCGTGCCGAGGCTGCGTCGGCCGAGCGCCCGCGCCTTGAGCGCCAGTGCCGGCCGTTCGACGCCGTACCAGGACAGCGCCGCCACCGGCAGCGTCACTGCGAGCGCGGGAGCGAGCAGGGCGAGGCCGGAGGGCTCTGGCCAGAGGGCATGCAGGCTCTGCTGCACCGGCCAGCCGTAGAGATAGATCCCGTAGGACAGGTCGGCCCTCGGATCGAACAGGCCGCGCGCCATCGGCCCGAGGGCGAGCCACACGGCGCCGTAGGCTTCCGCCAGGAACAGCAGGGGCGGGTAGGCCGGCGTTCGAGCGAGGAGCGTGGCCGCGACAGCCAGGCCGGCAAAGACGACACCCGAGACGCGCAGGCTGTCGCGCCACAGATACAGTCCGGCGCCGGCTGAAAAGATGAGCGGCAGCCGCAGGACCGTCTCCAGACCCTTCGGCAACTCGGGGCCACGCCAAGCTATGGCGGCCGTCAAGGCGACAGCGAGCCCCGCAACGATCAAGAGCGTCGGGATCCGCCGGCGGAGGAGGCCGCATAGGGCGGCGAGCAGCACGCCCAGGTAGCAAAGAGACTCGTATTTTAAGGTCCAGATCGTGCCGAGCGGCGCCCGGTACGGGTTGGCCTCGAAGACGCCGGGCAGCGCGGCGTTGCTCTTGAAGGCGGTCAGCGTCCCGCGCACGAACGACCAGAGGGCTGGATCGCGCAGGTACTCGCTCAGCGGCAGGCGCGTCATCGCGGCGCCGAGGAGCAGAGAAACGAGCACGGTGGCGGCGACGAAGCCCGGGAGGATCCGCAGGGCGCGGGCCAGCGCGTAGTCTCTGAGGCCGCGCCGGTCGCAGCTCATGGTGACGAGAAACCCCGAGACCGCGAAGAAGCCGTTCACCGCGTGCTCGCCCAGAGTGTAGCCGGTGAGCCGCGCCAGCGGCTCGTCGCCCGCGGCCCCGGTAGCGACGCTGAAAGCGTGCGAAACGACCACCGCCAGCGCCAGCGCCAGGCGCAAGCCGGTGAAGCCGTTGCGGCCGCGTGCCAGGGCGGTGGCGATCGTGGGGCCGGCCATCAGCGCAGCCCCTCGCGGGCCAGGGCGTCTCGGCCGCGCAGGAAGGCGAGGGCGCCGGATGCGGAGCCACCGTACCGCTCCAGCCCGGACCGGCGCAGGGCGAGTGCCGAGAGCGCGACCTTCGGCAGGTTGGTCATGAGGTGGGACACGCTCGGGTCGGGCAGGCCGTATTTGCGGCTGACATAGGCCCGCGACCACGCCTGATGCCAGCGCGACCGGAACACCCGGCCAAGCTCCGGTGCGGACGAGCGCCCGCGACCGTGCAGAGCCACGGCGCCGTGGACGTGGACGAGGGCGCGGCCCGCATCGGCTACGCGCCGACAGAGGTCGTCGTCCTCGTAGAACAGGAAGATGTTCGGATCGAAGCCGCCGAGGTCGAGGAACAGGGCCCGCGCGATCATCAGACAGGCCCCGGACAGGAACGGCGCGCAGGCATCGCCCTCGGGCAGCGCCGGGCGTCCCCCCGGGTTGGTGAGATACGGCGCCAGCAGCGAGCGCGCCTGGTAGAAGAACCGCCCGTCCGGCTCGACCAGGCGCGGCGCCAGCATTCCCGCATCCGGCCAAGCGGCGGCCGCCGCCAGCAACGCATCGACGGACCCCGGCTGCAGGACCACGTCCGGATTGACGATGAGGACCCGCTCCGCCGTCACGGCCGCGGTGACGCCGATATTGTTGGCGCGGCCGTAGCCCTCGTTGCGGGCGTTGCGGATCACCCGCGCGCCGGCGGCCTCCGCCACCGGCACGGAGGCGTCCTGGCTGGCGTTGTCGACCACGATCGCCGGCACGTGCTGCCGCGCCAGTGCCGCCAGACAGGCCGGCAGCACGTCGGCGCTGTCATGGGCGACGACGACCGCGACGAGGCTCGCCACGGCGCGACCGGACCGCCTGCGCTTACGCCTTCTTCTCGGGCAGGTTCAGGCGGATGTGCAGCTCGCGGAGCTGCTTGGGCGTCGCCTCGGAGGGCGCGCCCATCATCAGGTCCTCGGCGCGCTGGTTCATCGGGAACAGCACGACCTCGCGGATGTTCGGCTCGTTGCACAGGAGCATGACGATGCGGTCCACTCCCGGGGCGATGCCGCCGTGCGGCGGGGCGCCCATGCGCAGGGCGTTGAGCATGCCGCCGAACTTCTGCTCCAGCACATCGTGGCCGTAGCCGGCAATCGCGAAGGCCTTCTCCATCACGTCGGGGCGATGGTTGCGGATCGCGCCCGAGGACAGCTCGATGCCGTTGCAGACGATGTCGTACTGGAACGCCTTGATACCCAAGATTCTTTTTGTGACTTCGCCGTCCTGGCCCTCTGTGGCCAGGGTATCGAGGTCGAGGGCCAAAAAGTCCTCGCGGTCGATGTTCGGCATCGAGAACGGGTTGTGGGAGAAGTCGATCCGCTTCTCCTCCTCGCTCCACTCGTACATCGGGAAGTCCGTGATCCAGCAGAACGCGTACTGATCCTTGTCGCAGAGGCCGAGCTCGTCGCCGACGCGGATGCGGGCCTTGCCGGCGAGCGCCGCCGCCTTGGCCTCGGTCCCGGCGGAGAAGAACACCGCGTCGCCCGCCTTCGCGCCGGTCTTCTGCGCGATCAGGGCCTGGACCTCGGCCGGGATGAACTTGGCGATCGGCCCCTTGCCGGTAAGCTGCCCGCCGTCGTCCTCGAACACGACGTAGCCGAGCCCGGGCGCGCCCTCGGAGCGGGCCCAGTCGTTGAGCTTGTCGAAGAACGAGCGCGGCTGCGACGCGGCTCCGGTCGCCGGGATCGCCCGGACCACGCCGCCGGCACTGATGACGCCCTTGAAGGCCTTGAACGCCACGTCGTCCCGGGCGAACTCATCGGTAACGTCGGCGATGATGAGGGGATTGCGAAGGTCCGGCTTGTCGACGCCGTATTTCAGCATCGAATCCGCGAAGGTGATGCGCGGGAACTCCTTGGTGACGCGCTTGCCCTCGGCGAACTCTTCGAAGACGCCGCGCAGGACCGGCTCCACCGCCTGGAACACGTCTTCCTGGGTAACGAAGCTCATCTCGATATCGAGCTGGTAGAACTCGCCCGGCGAGCGGTCGGCGCGGGCGTCCTCGTCACGGAAGCAGGGCGCGATCTGGAAGTAGCGGTCGAAGCCCGCGATCATCGTCAGCTGCTTGAACTGCTGCGGCGCCTGCGGGAGCGCGTAGAACTTTCCGGGATGGACCCGGGACGGCACGAGGTAGTCGCGCGCGCCCTCGGGCGACGACGCGGTGAGGATCGGCGTCTGGAACTCGAAGAAGCCGCCGTCGCGCATCCGGCGGCGCAGCGCGTCGATGATCGCCCCGCGCTTCATGATGTTGGCGTGGAGCTTGTCCCGGCGCAGGTCGAGGAAGCGGTACCGCAGCCGCGTCTCCTCAGGGTATTCCAGATCGCCGAAGACCGGCAGCGGCAGCTCGCCGGCCGGACCCAGCACCTCCAGATCGTCGATGTAGACCTCGACCGCCCCGGTCGGCAGCTCGGCATTCTCGGTGCCGGCGGGCCGGGTGCGCACGCGCCCGTCGATACGCACCACCCATTCCGAGCGCGCGACCTCGGCGGCCTTGAAGGCGGGCGAGTCGGAATCGACCACGCATTGCGTCAGGCCGTAATGGTCCCGCAGGTCGATGAACAGCACGCCACCATGGTCGCGGATGCGGTGGCACCAGCCGGAGAGCCGGACGGTCTGTCCGACGTCGGACGGGCGGAGCGCCCCGCAGGTGTGGGAACGGTAACGGTGCATGACGGGCTTCTTCTCTGGGAAGGCGGGCACCATTCACGCGAGGCCCCCCAAGTCAAGCACGCGACGCCGGAAACCGGTGCCGAACCGGGCCTCCAGCCTACCGGACGGGGCCCACGATCCCCATATGATGTCCATGAGCCAAAACGCGTTTTCCGTTTCTGTCGGCCGTCCCGACCGGCCCGTCGAAAGCCAGTCCGGCGCCTGGCGCACGCTACCGCTCGAGGGGCATTTCGATCTGGTCTACGAGGACGCGACCGGTGCCTGGAGCAACCGCTCCCTGTCTGCGCGCGAACTGAAGCTCGGACCGGGCCGGACGCTCCTGGGCGGCATCGACGCCCGCCGGGGCGGCTATCGCGGCTTCCGGGTCGACCGGATCCGCCGGCTGACCGACGGCGCCACGGGCGAGCGCATCGAGACCGGCATCCTGGATCGCCTGCTCGGGCGCGCCGAAGCCCAGCGCCGGGCCGACGCAATGCGGATCCGCCGGCAGGCCCAGGCGCGCCGCCGGACGGCCTTGGCGAGCTGACCGGGCGCAAAGAGGACCGTGTGAAACATGGGGACCTTCGCGCAGGCGTCTCCCCATGACGGCGCCGGTTGCGTATAGCCGGATCCATGGACCTGATTACCACCACCGCCGCGCTGCACGACGTCTGCTCGCGTCTCGCCGAGCAACCCTTCGTGACCGTCGACACGGAGTTCATGCGCGAGACGACGTACTACCCGAAACTGTGCCTGATCCAGATCGCGGCACCGGACGGGACCGGCGTATTGGTTGATCCCCTGGCACCGGGCATCGACCTGCAACCGTTCATTGATCTGATGGCCGACGAGCGGACCGTGAAGGTGTTCCACTCGGCCCGTCAGGATCTCGAGATCATCTGGCTGATGGGCGGGATCCTGCCGCAGCCGTTCTTCGACACGCAGGTTGCCGCCATGGTCTGCGGCTACGGGGATTCCGTGTCGTACGAGCAGCTCGTCAACGACGTGGCGAAGGCCAAGATCGACAAATCGTCACGGTTCACCGACTGGTCGCGGCGGCCGCTCTCGGAAGCCCAGCTCAGCTACGCCCTGTCGGACGTCACCCACCTGGTGAAGGTCTACGAAGTCCTGGTCGCCGAGCTGCTGCGCACCGATCGCGGCGCCTGGCTCGACGAGGAGATGGCGGTCCTGACGTCGCCGGAGACCTACCGGGCCGACCCGGCCCAGGCCTGGCGGCGGCTTTCCGGACGGATGCGCAAGCCCCGTGAGATCGCCGTGCTCATGGAAGTAGCGGCCTGGCGCGAGAGCGAGGCACAGTCCCGGAACGTCCCCCGTGGCCGGGTCCTGAAGGATGAGGCGGTGATCGACGTCGCCTCGGCGGCGCCACGCGGCGCCGAGGCCCTGGGCCGGCTGCGGACGATTCCGGCCGGCTTCGAGCGTTCGCGCACTGGAGCCGACATTTTGGCCGCCGTGGAGCGCGGTCTCACCCGGGACACCGGTGACATCCGCATACCGGAGCGGATGCGCCGGAGCGGCGGCAACGGTGCCATCGTGGAATTGCTGAAGGTGCTGCTCAAGGCAGTGTGCGAGTCCGAGGCCGTCGCGCCGAAGATCATCGCGACGGTGGACGACCTGGAGGCCATCGCGGACGACGACACCGCCGAGGTCGCCGCGCTGCAGGGCTGGCGCCGGACCCTGTTCGGCGACAAGGCCCTCGCCTTGAAGCAGGGTCGTCTGGCGCTTTCGGTCGAGAACGGCCGCATCGTGGTTCGAGAACTGGAGCCGACGAGCGCGGTGGGTCACTCGGGTGTCGATGGCTAGGTCACGGGCGGGCGCCGGGACAGCGTCTGCAGGGGCGGTGGCGGTCGATAGGTGTTTACCGCGCCTCGGCGCGGGATGTGGCCCTGACCGGAGCCACTCTGAGTAAATTTCCGGCATCCTGGGATCGAGGAAGAGAGACATCTCTCAGCGAACCATCTTCGGGGCCCAGGCCGCCTGTTCGAATGTCGCCCCAAAGAAGGATGGCCGGTCGTCGGACCTGGCTCACATGGCCTTCGCCGTAAGCGTTACCCCGATCGAGGATTAGGTCCGTGTCGACCCCCGGCCCACGGCCAGGCGCAGCCAGTCTGTTTGATTTTTGTGGCGCTGTTATCGAAGCGGGGTTGCACCCCGGCACGGTAGGCGACCGCACCGAAAGACTCGAACGGAGTTGTCTTCAGCGTATCGCGCCCGCCGTGAACGGTATCGGCGGCGACCTGCTCCCCAGATGCTGCGAAGCACAGGGCTGTCGCCGGTTGTCCGTATCAGCTCAGCACCGTGAAGCTTCCGACGCCTGCACGCCGACGACGCTGCCGCTTCACGCAACAATACGGTCACGAGGGCGTGACACGTCGCGGCGGTAGGATTAAGTGGCAATGTTGCTTGCCACTTAATCCTACCGCCGCGTCACGCGTATGTTCGAACCGAACGAGATCCTGACGACGCTGACCGGGCGGGGCCTTGTCACGGCTGAAGGATGCCAAAGCGTTCGTGTCCGCTACCGTGTCGTCGTGGAGCGAAGGCAGGGCGGTGTGTTCGCCCACGGTGACCTCCACGGCAGCCATGCCGGCTTGAGACCGATCTGGCTCGAACCCGATGCCCAGCTCCGTCTCAAGAACGGCCGCCGCGTCGACATCTCCCTGACGGACCTCGTCGGCGACAGTGCCGAATTCGAAAGCGTTGGCGACGTCGGCGCGCTGTGACCGGTAACGACCGACGTTACTGACGGCCGGCAAGGGCTGTCTGCATGCATTGTTCGTAGCGACGCCCGGCCACCCCGCACCAAGCTGTCCCCGGCCGAGCCTGAACCCGCTGATGCCGGCGCAACACCCGGCCCAACCCGCCGGACCGTTGCTGTCTTGAACGTCACGAATCGAGCCGGGACGATTCGGCAATCACAGCCTCGTGAGGAGGACGAGCCACGGGCTCCAAAACGTCGCATCCAACGCGAGCGGCGGGACTACAAGCAGTCTTCAACCCACGAAAACGCCGCCATTTCCCAAGCTCGACCATTTCGCACCGCGATTGAACAAGCTCTCAGCCTGCGCCCTGAATACCGGTTATGGTCACGCTCATCAGGCAGTCGGAGCATAGTGGAACGAGCCTGGCGGCCTGGGCGTGCAAGAACTGCATGGACAGCGCGCTCTGCAGCCTGAGACGGGCCCAAATAGCCGCACCCCAGCTTGTGCAGCGCAGCATTCCACATTGCACAGCAATGACATTCGCGCGTGTTTTGTTACGCAAAAAGAAGCTTTCACCGTATCCCCAAGGCTCAGCAACATCGAGTTGACGGCGCTCAAAAATCTCTTAAGGTCCGGGCAAGCTTCGGTTTCGAGGGAGCCGCCTCAGGGATGGCGGCTCCTGGCGAGGGGATCTTTCGATCTCCTCAAGTCCGCTACGCCCGCTACCGAAGCGTCCATCCCTGTCGCAAACAGTCAGGTCGGGGTCCGAGCGACGCCACTCTCTAAGTGCGTCTGTACGACTCTTAAGACTTGTCGGAGGAACCCATGAGAGCGGTACATCTCCTCGCGCTCGGCGCAGGTGTCGCGGCTATCGCCGCGCCGGCGCTGGCCAACGAAAGCGTCCTGAAGAGCATCGCCAACCCGGCGGAACAAGCGCTTCAGACGGTTGACTACGGCAACACCCGTTATTCGAAGCTCGATCAGATCACCTCGGCGAACGTGAAGAACCTCCAGGTTGCCTGGACCTTCTCGACCGGCGTGCTGCGCGGCCACGAGGGCTCGCCGCTCGTGATCGGCAACATGATGTACGTGCACACGCCGTTCCCGAACATCGTGTACGCCCTGGACCTCGACCACGAGGCCAAGATCGTCTGGAAGTACGAGCCGAAGCAGGATCCGTCCGTGATCCCGGTCATGTGCTGTGACACGGTCAACCGCGGCCTCGCCTATGCCGACGGCACCATCCTGCTGCACCAGGCCGACACCACCCTCGTGTCGCTCGATGCCAAGACCGGCAAGGTGAACTGGTCCGTCGTCAACGGCGACCCGAAGAAGGGCGAGACCAACACCGCCACGGTTCTGCCCGTGAAGGACAAGGTCATCGTCGGCATCTCGGGCGGCGAGTTCGGCGTGCAGTGCCACGTCACCGCCTACGACCTGAAGACCGGCAAGAAGGTGTGGCGCGGCTACTCCATCGGCCCGGACGACCAGATGCTGGTCGACCCGGAGAAGACCACCTCGCTCGGCAAGCCGGTCGGCAAGGATTCTTCGCTGAAGACCTGGGAAGGCGATCAGTGGAAGACCGGCGGCGGCTGCACCTGGGGCTGGTTCTCGTACGACCCCAAGCTCGACCTGATGTACTACGGCTCGGGCAACCCCTCGACCTGGAACCCCAAGCAGCGTCCGGGCGACAACAAGTGGTCGATGACCATCTGGGCGCGTAACCCGGATACCGGCGTCGCCAAGTGGGTCTACCAGATGACCCCCCACGACGAGTGGGACTACGACGGCATCAACGAGATGATCCTCACGGATCAGAAGGTTGACGGCAAGGAGCAGCCGCTCCTGACCCACTTCGACCGTAACGGCTTCGGCTACACGCTGAACCGCGAGACCGGCGCCCTCCTGGTCGCCGAGAAGTTCGATCCGGCCGTCAACTGGGCGACCAAGGTCGATATGGACAAGGGTTCGAAGAACTACGGCCGGCCGCTGGTCGTGTCGAAGTACTCGACCGAGCAGAACGGCGAGGATACCAACTCCAAGGGTATCTGCCCGGCGGCCCTCGGCACCAAGGATCAGCAGCCTGCTGCCTTCTCGCCGAAGACCAACCTGTTCTACGTGCCCACCAACCACGTGTGCATGGACTACGAGCCGTTCCGGGTGACCTACACCCCGGGCCAGCCCTACGTCGGTGCGACCCTGTCGATGTACCCGGCCCCGAACTCGCACGGCGGCATGGGTAACTTCATCGCCTGGGACGGCGTCAACGGTAAGATCAAGTGGTCCAACGCCGAGCAGTTCTCGGTGTGGTCCGGTGCTCTCGCCACCGCCGGTGACGTGGTGTTCTACGGTACCCTCGAAGGTTACCTGAAGGCTGTCGACGACAAGACCGGCAAGGAGCTGTTCAAGTTCAAGACGCCGTCGGGCATCATCGGTAACGTGATGACCTACCAGCTCAAGGGCAAGCAGTACGTGGGCGTCCTGTCGGGCGTCGGCGGCTGGGCCGGCATCGGCCTCGCGGCCGGTCTGACCGACCCGAACGCCGGTCTCGGCGCGGTGGGCGGCTACGCAGCCCTCTCGCAGTACACCAACCTCGGTGGTCAGCTGACCGTCTTCGCTCTGCCGAACTAATCGGCCGCAGGGTTTAGGTGTCGAAATGGTGCCGGCGCGGGTTTCCGCGCCGGCATCCTTGTGATTAGAATTCGTCGTAAGAGGCTACGGCTCCAAGCGAGACGAAGGGCCTCGCTCCAGGGAGACTACGCGTTGCACAACCTCAGCAACATCGTCACGCGGCCGTTTCTCGCCGCCCTCGCCCTAGCGACCGTTTCCGCGGTTGCCGTACATGCTGAGGATGCCAAGCCTGCCGATCCGGCTCTCGCCAATTCGCTGAACGCGAACGACAAGACCGCCGAGCAGGACCCCGCTCTACTTAAGAAGAACGCCGCCGTTAAGGTCGAGGACGGCAAGTACGTCGACGCCGACGGCCATCCGACGTACCACGTTACCAACGATGGCAAGAAGCTCGACTGGTACACCTACTCCGGTTACCGCCGCTATCACGCCGAGTGCCACGTCTGCCACGGCCCTGATGGCATGGGCTCGACCTACGCGCCGGCCCTGAAGGACTCGCTGAAGCACCTCTCGTACGAGGAGTTCATCGGCATCCTGGTGGGCGGCAAGCAGGACATCAGCGCATCCGAGCAGAAGGTCATGCCGGCCTTTGGCGATAACAAGAACGTCATGTGCTACTCGGACGATCTCTACACCTACCTCAAGGCCCGGGCCGATGGCGCGGTTGGCCGCGTTCGTCCCTCCGACCACGAGGACAAGCCTGAGACCGCCCGGAAGGCCGAGAAGGAGTGCATGGGCGGCTGATGTCCTCCCTTGCATCGTCCTTTACCCGGACGCTCGCCCTCTGCGCCCTGTCGATGACGGTGGCGCAGGGGGCTGCAGCGCAGCATCTACCGGACACGGTTACGACCGATGTGCTGCGCGTCTGCGGCGATCCCGGCAACATGCCGTTTTCCGAGCGTAAGGAAGACGGCTTCGAGAACAAGATCGCGGCGATCATCGCCGACGAACTGAAGATCAAGGTCCGCTACTACTGGCTGACCCAGGGTCCCGGCTTCGTGCGCAACACGCTGGGCACCGGCCTGTGCGACCTGATCATGGGCCAGGCCTTCGGCAGCGACCTCGTCCAGACCACCAATCCTTATTATCGCTCGTCCTACGTGCTCGTCACCCGCACGGGAGAACTCGACGGCATCACCGCCCTCGACGATCCGCGGCTGAAGGGCAAGGCGATCGGGGTCATCGCCGGCACACCGCCGGTGAACCGGATGGGTGATCTCGGCCTCGTCTCGACCATGAAGGCCTACGCGCCCTATCAGCTCGATCCGGCCCGCAAGTACCAGACCGTCGGCGCCGAGATCGTCGGGGGGCTGGCTGCCAAGGACATCGATGCAGCGGTGCTCTGGGGACCTGCTGCAGGATGGCTTGCGAAGCAATCCGGAACGCCCATGACGGTGACGCCCCTGCTCAAGGAGCCCTCCCGTCCGCCTATGGCCTACCGGATCGCCATGGGTGTGCGCCTCGGCGAGAACGACTGGAAGCGCTCGCTCAATACGGTCCTGCGCAAGCGCAAGGCAGACATCGATCAGGTACTGCGCGACTACGACGTGCCGCTCCTCGACGACGAGGCCAATGAAATGGCCGAACCCGGCGCGAAGTAGGCCACGCTTCGGACTTGCGGGCTGACAGCCGCCCGCAAGCCTCAGCTCAGACTCGCGTGATCCCGGCGCGGTCGAGCTTGGCCAGGGCATCGGCGACGCGCTCACCGCCGATCACGAGATCCGGGGCGATCTCGGCCAGTGGCACCAGCACGAAGGCACGCTCCCGCACATGACGGTGGGGCAGAACCAGCCGCGCGTCGTCCACCGTTGCTCCCTCGTACGCCAGCACGTCGACGTCAATCACCCGGGGGCCCCAGCGCTCCTCGTCGCGGATGCGCCCGAGCGCATGCTCGACGCCGAGGCAGGCATCGAGCAGCCCATGCGGATCGAGCGTCGTATCGACGGCCACCGCACCATTGAGAAACCAGGGCTGATCGGTCTTGCCCCAGGGCGGTGTCCGATAGTCGGCCGAGCGGGCGACCACGTCGATGCCGGGCGTCGCGGCAAGCCCCGCGACCGCACGGTCGAGCATCGCGGCCATGTCGCCGATGTTGCTGCCGATGCCGAGATACGCCCTCATGCGCGGGCTCCGCGGTGGCGCGTGATCTCGACGCTGACCCCATCCAGGATCGCGGGCACCGGCGCGCTCGGCTTGTCGATGCGGATCGTGATCGCTTCAACCATGGCGTGGCGTTCGAGGATCGTGGCCGCGATCGTCTCGGCGAGAGCCTCGATGAGGTTGAACCGGCGCTCCGTCGCGATCATGACGGCGATCTCGGTGAGGTCCGCGTAGCTGACCGTGTGGGCGACGTCGTCTGAGCGACCGGCCGGCGCAAGGTCGAGCCGCGCATCGATCGAAATGTAGAAGCGCTGACCGAGCACGGCTTCCTCGGGCAGCACGCCGTGGCGCCCGAACACCGCGATGCGGGCGACGCCGATCCGGTCCGTGCTCATCGGGCGTCCGGCCGCATGACGGCGTCGACAACCCGAACGGCATCGACATGGGCCGCGACGTCGTGGACCCGCACGATGTCGGCTCCGAGCGTGGCGGCGAGGGCATGGGCTGCGAGCGATCCGTAGAGCCGGTCCGCCGGCCGGGTTTCACGGTCGTGCAGTCGGCCGAGCAGCGATTTGCGGGAGACTCCAACCAGGACGGGAAAGCCCAGGGCCCGGATCTCGGGAAGGCGCCGCAGCACGTCCAGGTGCTGCGTCCAGGTCTTGCCGAAGCCGACGCCAGGATCGAGCACGATGTCGCGCTCCGGAATGCCGGCCCGCCGGGCGATGTCGAGCGAGCGCTCGAAGAAGGTCAGCAGGTCCGAGATGATATCCAGATCCGCGTCGATGGTCTCACGGTTGTGCATGATCACCACGGGGGCGCCGTGTGCGGCTGCCACGGAGGCGATGTCGGGCTCTCGCTGGAGGCCCCAGACGTCGTTGACGATGCGCGCGCCCGCTTCGAGCGCGAGACGCGCGGTGGACGCCTTGTAGGTATCGATCGAGATCGGGACAGTCAGGCCGGGTGCCACCGCCCGGATCACCGGCAGGACGCGGGCCTGCTCCTCCTCGGCCGGGACGGGAACGTGGCCCGGCCGGGTCGATTCACCGCCGATATCGAGGATCGCGGCGCCCTCGTCCACGAGGCGCTTCGCCTGGGCGACCGCCTCGGCCTCACCGGAGAACAGGCCGCCGTCGGAGAACGAATCGGGCGTGACGTTGAGGATGCCCATGACCAACGTGCGCGACCCGAGGCCGGGCAACAGGTCGGACAGGCCGGGGGAGGGGGGCACGGATCGGGTCCCGTTCTCAGGAGCGGTTCGGGACCCGGTGTGATCGAAACCACAGGCCAGCGCAACGCCGGCCGTCATGGTCAGGTCATCAGCCGCGATAGCAGCGGATTTCCGCCTCGGCCTGCGCGCGCCGGAGATCGGCGACCTTGTCGTCGAAGATCTTGGTCGCCTTGAACTCGTTCGCCCGGTTGCCGATGCCCTGGCGCATCGACAGGACCGTGCTCGCCTGCACGTACTTGTCGTAGGGCAGGATCGCGGCGAGCTGGTCGAGGGAACAGGAGCAGCGCTGCATGCTCTCGCGGGTCTGGCCGTTGGCCGCCATGCAGCCGAAGACGTAATCGACCCGCGCGTCGGTGGGATAGTCGTTCTCTTCAGCCGCCCAACCGGCGAGGCCGGACAGGCACAGGGCGAGTGCGGCGAGCGCGCCGCGTTCAGCCAGCTTTCGGATCATAGCTCAGCTTCTCCTCGAGCAATTCGCCACCCTCGGCGTTCTTCGACGACGCCTCGATGGAGACGATCTCGCCAGGAACCTCCGGGGCGATGATGAAGGTGTAGATCAACTTGTCCATGCCGCGCATGCGCTGTTCCATGGCATCCTTGGCGAAGGGCTGTATCTCGACCCGCCAGCCGTCGACCTCGCGGCCGCTCACCGAGACCTTGGTCGGCGTCACGGTCGCGGCCTCGCGCAGTCCCTTACGGATGGCGAGCTTCAGGTAGCGCGGGTTGGCCTCCAGCACCTTCGCCAGAGAGCGGAGGTGGTTCTCCAGGAACAGCGAGACCACCGGGTTGCCGCTCATGTCCTCAAAGGGACCGGCCGGCACGCGGTTCAGGCCGGAGAACATCATGACGCGGATGTCGCGTGCCTCCGGGCTCTTACCTGGCTCCAGCGTGAGCGTGAGCGTATCCGACAGGGGCGGCCCGAACGGTCCCTTGGCGATGCCCGACCGGCGCAGGTAATCGTACGTGATCGTCGAGCCGGGGGCCGCGTTCTTCATATGCGGCTGCTCGAACAGCAGATCGGCCGCACTGGGCGGGGCCGCCGCGTTGACCTGGGTGACCGCCGCGGGCTTGGGCGCATCTTCAGCAAACGCCGGCGCCGCGGCCAGCACCAGCGCGACGGCTGTCGTGGCAAGAAGCTTCACGAGTTGACGTCCTCCTTGAAAGGCGACCGGACGTTGCTGCCGATCGTCCGATACACATATTCCGGCGGCGTCTCAGCCGCTTCTTCGACGGCCAACGCCCGCACCTTGGCGTGGAGCGGCGAGAGCGAGCAGGCCGGATCGGTCGCCGCGGCATCCCCGGCGAGCGCCAGGGCCTGACAGCGGCAGCCGCCCCAATCCTTCTCCCGACGGTCGCAAGAGCGGCAGGGCTCCTTCATCCAGTCGGTCCCGCGATAGGCGGTGAAGGCTGGCGAATCCCGCCAGATCTCGCCCAGCGCGTGGTCGGTGACGTGCCAGAACTCGAGACCCGGGATCGTCTCGGCCGCGTGGCAGGGCAGGACTTTGCCCTGGGGCGTGACGTTCATCAGCTTGCGGCCCCAGCCGCCGGCACAGGCTTTCGGGTATCTCGCGTAGTAATCCGGCACGACGAGGTCGATGACGAGCTGACCCTTGAGCCGCTCACGTGCGGCCTCGACGATCCGGATTGAGGCATCGACCTGCGCCTTGTCGGGCATCAGGGCCGCGCGGTTGACGTAGGCCCAGCCGTAATACTGCGTGTGCGCCACTTCGAGGCGCTTGGCACCCATCTTCACGGCAAGGTCCATGAAGCCTTCGACCTCGTGGATGTTACCGCGATGGATCACCGAGTTCAGCGTCAGCGGCAGCCCCAGCTCGACCACCTTGGCGGCGAACTCGAATTTCTGCGGCTGCGCGTTCTTCAGGCCCCCGATCTTCTCCGCGTTCTGCGCATCGACGCCCTGCACCGAGAGCTGCACGTGGTCGAGCCCGACATCGTAGAGCGCCTGGAGCTTGCCCAGAGCACCGCCCACCCCGGAGGTGATCAGGTTCGAGTAGAGGCCGAGATCCGCGCAGGTCTTGGTGATCTCGACGATATCGTTGCGCGCCGTCGGCTCGCCCCCGGAGAGGTGGACATGGAGGACGCCGAGGCCGGACGCTTCCGTCAGGACGCGCTGCCACGTGGCCGTGTCGAGCTCGCCGGAGCGACGGTCGAGCTCCAGCGGGTTCGAACAATAGGGGCAGCGCAACGGACAGCGGTGGGTCAGCTCGGCGAGCAGGCCCACCGGCGCTGGAACGTCCGGCCGGTTCGGCGTCAGTGCGTTCATCGCTCCAGGACCCGTTTTTCCGCCAGCCCGTCCAGCATCACCAGGATATCGGCCTCGATGGCCCGCGGATCGGCCGCATAGGTCCGGCCAAGCTCGTCGGCGATCGCAGCGACGCTGCGGTTCCCATCCACGAGCTTGAGCACCGCCACGGCGTTGTCGTCGAGGTCGAAGGTCCGCTCGGGAGCGAGCAGGACGTATTTGCCGCGGGTCTCGTCGTGGCGCAGCCGCACGCCTCGCGGAAGGCGCGGCCGGTCGTCGGCCGCCATCTTGCGAACGCCGGACCCCGCCGTCGCGACGGGTGCTTCCGCAACGAGACCGGTTCCCGGCGTCCACGCATCCGGCGGGATCATGCCGGGGGCGACATAGGCGAAATAGAGGGCGTCGAGCTGGGTCCAGAGCACGTTGCACTTGAACGTCAGCGCGGCCATCGCCTGAAGCTGCAGGTCCGGCGTCGTCGCATGCGTCTTTACGTAATCGAGGGCGAAGTCTGCATCACGCGGTGCCTGGGTCAGGCGCTTGTCGAAATACGCCAGCGTGTCCTTGGTGATGAAGTCGTAGTTCTTCAGCATCCCGGCGACGCGCTCCGAGATGATCGTCGGAGAGAACATCTCGGTGAGCGACGAGGCGATCGCCTCCAGTAGGCTCTTCTCGGCGACGAAGTGGACGTAGGCCTCGACGGAAAACTTCGTGGCCGACAGGATGCCACGGGTCGACAGCACGTAATCCCGGTCGAACCCGACACCCTCGGCGAGCTTCAGCCAGCGCTCGATGCCCCCGTCGCCCGGATGGTCACCGTCGTGATCGACGATGCGCTGGCGCCAGATCCGCCGCAGGGACGCGTCGGTCATCCGTGCGAGCACGGCGGCGTCCTTCACCGGGATCATCGCCTGATAATAGTAGCGGTTCAACGCCCAGGCCCGGACCTGATCCTTCGAGAGCTTGCCGTCGTGCAGGAGCCGGTGGAACGGATGCAGGATGTGGTACCGACGCGCGCCGATGTCGCGCAGAGCTGCCTCAAGCTCGTCCGGGGAGAGCAGCCGCTGGCTCTCGGCAGAGTCGGGGGTCGACGAAGGGGTCGGGAAGACTGCGTTCATGGCGTTACCGGAATCCGTTCTCGGGTCGCGTTTCCTGTACTCCGATCCCGCCCTCTGCGCGGGAACCATCCCGAGTGACGGCAACGACCGTTCGGAATGATGCCCCGCCGGGGCGAATGTCCGGGCTCGATCCCGATATAGTGCCGGCTCGGCCTGTACCCAACCGGTGGGCGAGATTGCCTCAGAGGGCGAGGCTCAGACCGTCATGGGCCACGGTCCAGCCGGCCGCCTCGACATCGGCGCGCTCCGGCGAACCTTCGACCAGGACCGGATTGGTATTGTTGATGTGGACGAAGACGCGGCAGCCGAGCGAAACGCCGGCCAACGCATCGATCGAGCCATTGTCGCCCCGCATCGGCACGTGCCCCATCCGCCAGCCGGTCTTGGTGCCGACGCCGGCACGGATCATGTCGTCATCGTGCAGGACGGTACCGTCGAACAGCAGAGCGTCCACGCCGGCGATCCGGTCCCTGAGCGCGTCCGTGACCCGGGCGCATCCGGGGATGTAGGCGAGGCGACGCCCGCCCGCCTCGATCAGCGCGCCCACGGTGGTCTCGGTCTCTGCGCCGATCTCCATGGTCTCGTCCTCGAGCCAGAGCGGCACCTTCCCGGGAACCGGGAACAGCGTGACGGACAGGCCGGGCATCGGCTCGAACCGCTGGTCCATGGCGATCGGTTGGCGGGCGACGACGCCCTCGGCCATCACGTCGAACACGCGGTTGGCGTTGACGGAGTCCAGAATGCCGCGGGTGGCGTACAGCGTATAGGGCTGGCCCTCGCGCAGGGTGAGCAGACCCGCCACGTGGTCGACGTCTCCGTTCGTCAGGAGCACGGACCGGATCGGCGAGTGGCGCAGTCCCTCGCGGGGATGCATCTGGGAATTGTCGAAGAGTTGTTGCCGGATATCCGGCGAGGCGTTGATCAGGAGCCAATCGGACCCGTTCGCGGAGACCGCGATGCTCGATTGGGTCCGTGGGCGCACCCGGTCCGGCTCGGACCGTGCAAGGGTGCAATTGGGGCAGCGGCAGTTCCACTGCGGGAGGCCGCCACCGGCAGCGGAGCCGAGAATCACGACGCGCATGGTGCGGTTCCCGCGATCCCCGGCCCCTGAAAACTTAGTTGAAGGTGTCGATCTCAGCCGACTCGTAGCTCGTCACTTCCATGCCGACACAAATCTCGGACACAACAGGGGCAGCCCACTTCATGGTGTTTCTCCTTGGCGGTATCCTCACCAGGCGTCTCGGGTTCCTAAGAGTACCCTAAGACACTGATGGCGCTCTGGTTTTCCGGCGCGCCACCGATATCGGCGATTCAGCAGCGGTCTTCAAGCACTAAGTTGCCGGATACTCCCAAATTTTTTGTGAGACTCTAGCTAAATGCCCGGCTCACCATCAAAACCGTTACCGGATTCGACTTAAGTATAGTGGCTCATTGGCGGAAATCGGGACCGCGTAGTTCGAGCATGAAGCCCTTGCCCCGAACGGTGACCAATCCTGGCCCCCCGTACCGAACGAAGTCCGCCATCTTGGAGCGGAGATAGCCGATATAGACGTCGACCACGTTAAGGGAGAGGCCGCCCTGGCTGGCCCAGAGCCGGTCGAAGATATCGGCGCGGGACACCGGCTTGCCGATGCTCTCCATCAGCATGGCGAGGAGATCGGCCTCCCGCGGGGTCAGGCGCGCGCTGGCCTCGCCGCAGCTCGCCTGACGGGTGTCGAGATCGAGCAGCAGCCGCCCGGCACTGATCCGCGAGCGCGGCGCCTCGGCCTGCTCGCGCCGCATCAGGTGCGTCCGCAGGCGTGCCACGAGCTCGTCGAACACGAACGGCTTGATGATGTAGTCGTCGGCGCCGAGCGCCAGGCCCTCGGCCCGGTCGCGGATCTCGTCGCGCGCCGACAGGAACAGGATCGCGCCCGGGAAACCACCCTCACGCAGGGACCGGCAGACATCGTGGCCGGAGCCGTCGGGCAGGTTGATGTCGAGCAGGACGGCGCCGGGCGCAGGATCATGCGCCGCCTTCAACGCCTCGTCGACGCAGGCGGCGGTACCGACCTCGAACCCTTCGGCCTCCAGGCCGCGGGCCAATAGCCCCCGGATGTCGATATCGTCCTCGACGATCAGGATCCGCGTCATGCGGCTGGCTCCCTCACCTGCATGGTACTGGCCGTATTCCCAGCCGTGCCGCTCTCCCATGCCGGATCGAGCGCCGGGATGTCCAGGCTGACCCGAGCGCCGCGTCCGTCGGGGCCGGCCCCGAGGCGGATCGAGCCGCCATGCTGCTCGACGATCCAGCGCGCGAGCGCCAGGCCGATGCCGAAGCCGGTCTCGTCGGGGCTCGCTCCGGCGCCGCGGCGGAAACGCTCGAACAGCTCGGCCTCCGACGCGCCGAAGCCGGGCCCGTCATCGGTCACGGTTATCAGGGCGCGGGCTCCGGGCTCGCCCGACAACGCGACCTCGACCCGGGCCAGCCCCTTAGCGTGACGCAGGGCGTTGTCCACGAGGCTCTCCACCGTCTGGCGCATCCACTCGCGGTCGGCCAGGCACTCGACGTCCTGGGTGCCGGGATCGAGGCTGAGGCCGACGCGACGTCGGGCCGCCTCCGAGGCCATGTTGTCGACGGCCTCGGCCAGCACCGAGGCGAGCCCGAGCGGACGCTTGTCGAACTCGATCTCCCCGGATTCCGATCGCGCAACGCGCAGCAGATCCTCGACCCGAAGCTTCAACCGCTGCGCCCGCTTCCGGATCGTCGCGAAGACCGGCGCCGGATCCGCACCCCGGGACGCACCACGCAGCGCTAGATCGCATTCGCCGAGGATGACTGTGAGCGGCGTGCGCAACTCGTGGCTGACATCGGCGAAAAAGCGCCGGCGGGAGCGATCCACGGCCTCCAGGCGGGCGTTGGCGGCCCGCAGGTCCGCGGTGCGGGTCGCCACGGTGTCCTCCAGGGCAGCACGGTCGGCCACCACCCGGGATTCGCGCCGGGCGAGGCGTGCGGCCATGCGGTTGACGTTGGTCATCAGCAGCCCGAGTTCGTCGCGGGTCGCCACCGATAGGCGCGTATCGAGGGCACCGTGGCCGATGGCGCTCGCCGCCCGACGGACCTCCTCGATCCGCGCCAAGGTCGGGCGGGTGACTCCGCGATAGAGAACCGCCAGGAGCACGAGGGCCGCCGCAACCGCCGAGGCTGCGGCCACGCGCAGACGCGCCGACAGGGCGCGGGCCTGTTCGGACCCGAGCGCCATGCTGCGCCGCTCCGCCTCGATCAGGAACGACAGCGGCTGGCCGGTCATCGCCCCGAAGCCGTTGAGCGCACCCTTGATCGCGTCCTGACGCTTCTCGGGTTCGGTCTGCCGGTTGATCCGCGCGACCTGACGGTCGAGCACGACCCGGGCGGCGCGCAGCTGCGCCATCGGTCGCGTCCGGGCGGCGTATTGCATGCGGTCGGCCGGGTCGTCGCTCGGCGGGAAACTCTGGGCCAGCGCCTCGTCGACCGTGGTGAGCGCCCGGTCGGCATTGTCGCGGGCGATCGCCATGGCCTCGGGCTGCCCGTCGGGATTGCCGACCGTCTCCACCGCCGCGAGGCCGAACTGAGTGAGGCGGCCGGACAACTCGGCCAGCAGCTCGAGACGGCGCTGCGCTTCGAGGGTGCGGTCAACCGTCCGTTCGGCCGCCGCGATCGAGGCCAACGCCGCGAGGGCCGCCAGCATCACCACGATCGCGGTGCCACCAAGCAGCAGCGCGAAACGGAGTTTCAGCGAGCGCATCGGTGCCGCCCGGCCGGGGCTCGTCGCCGGCAACCGGCCGCCCGGAGACCCGGCGCCGGGACGCGGTCTTGGGACGCGCTCACAGGTTTTTCGGCAGGCTGCCGCGCGCGGCGCAGCGCCAGCGCTCGACATGCCAGTCCGGATGGGCGGCCTGCCAGGTCGCCAGCGCGCTCTGCGAATGGCGCAGGCAGATGAACGGGTTCGAGCCCTCGTAGGACATTTCGATCCTGTCCTCGCGGCAGGTCGAGGGCTGGGCGACGAGACAGATCGACAGAAGCAGGAGCATGGGCGTCTCCCCAATGTGCCGGCCTCGTACGGGCCCGCTTGGACAGAGCATATGCCGCGTGCGGCCGCTCTGCCCAGGGTGACGTCAGGACGCGACCCAGATCTCGCCCTTGGCGAGGGTCGCGAGGTCGCCGGAATAGCGCCGCAGCGGCCGATCGAGCAGCGCGGCATGCTCCGCGCTGAGGCCCCGGAGTGATTTTCCAAGCAACTTCAGGAAGACGAGATCGTGCGTCCCGGTCTCCACGAAGGTCGGAGACAACCGTCCGTGCGAACCGATCAGCAGGGTTCCACGGCGCATGCCGTAGCCCGGATGGTCCCCGACGGTCAGGGCGGCCAACGTCCCCGCGATCATCCGAGAGCCGGCATAGGCACCCGCCCGGCCAGCCAGGAGGATCCCGCGCCGCATCCGGTCGCCGAGATGCGCGCCTGCCGTTCCGCGGATGATCAGCGTCGCACCATCGAGGCCGGCCTTGGCCGCATACACGGCACCGCCCGCATAATCGCCGGCATCGCCGTCGATCGTGATGGCGCCACCGGTGGCGCCGGAGCCCGCATAGGGTCCGGCATCGCCGGTCACGGTCAGGCTGCCGCCGGCCATGCCCTCACCGAGGCGCTGGCCGACATTGCCGGTCACGCGGATCGCTCCCTCGGACAGGGCAGCGCCGACCCGGTCGAGGCGCTCGTGGCCGCCCTCAATGGTCAGGGTGTCGGAGCCGTCCAGCGAGACGGAGAAGCAGTCGCCGAGACGCACGCCGGTGCGGGATGTCCCGATCTCCAGGCGTTCGGCGTCGGCCTGGGAAAGCCGGCTCAGGGCCAGCGGATTGATGTTCAGGAAGTCGAGCCGCTCGGGCGGGGCCGCGCGCAGGGTGAGGGTGCTCAAGGCTCAGCCCTCCGTCTTGGTGTCGTCGCGCGCGAGCAAGTCGCGCAGATGGTAATGGTGACGGCCTAGATTGCCGCCGTAATTGCCCGCCGTCACGGCGATCAGCCCGTGCTTTCCGCCGATCTCGGTGGCGGCATGGAGGCCGGCGCGCATCGAGTCGGACACGCCCTGCGAGGTCAGGGCATCGATCACGATCTCCAGCACGACGCCGCAATCGGCCGGCAACGCCGAGCCGGCACGGCCCTTGAGGGTCGGGCAATAGGCATCGTTGGTCGAGGCCATCATGCCCTTGGTGCGGCCGCCGACCTTCGAGCCCGAACGGACTATGCCGCCCGGGAACGGCAGGATCGCACCTTGTACCGCCTTGGACGCCTCGACGGCCGCCTCGGCGACGATCAGGGTTTCGGAATGGGTCCGGCCAAGGAACAGCAGGTTACCGCCGCCCACGGCGCCATCAACGGACCGGACCGAATCCTCGCAGAGGAACTCCCCGTCCATCACGGGGATGCGCCAGTAGCGCCGAAGCTTGCCGCTGGCGTCCGGCAGCCGCTTGGCGATGGCGAAGCCGTCACCGAAATACCGGATCGCGCCGCCGAGCTTGATCTTCGTCGGTCCGTCCACGCCGGCATAGCAGGCCGTGCCCGGGCAGGTGAGGATGCACTGACCCACGCGCTTGATCAGCTGGTCCTTGAGGCCGTTCGGCTCGAAGCCGAACAGCAGGATGCGCACGCCGTGCCGCCCGTCCGGGGTCTCGTCCGGCGATAGCACGGCATCGATGCCGGCCTCGGCGCCGCAGCCGATCACCGACGTGGCGAAGCCTGTCATGGTGGTCGCGGCGATCATCGCCCATTTGGCGGTGTCGTTGGTGACGATGATGGCGGTCCCGGCCACATCGAACGCCTCCGCGAAGGTGTCGATGATCGGGATGCCGTTGAGGCTGAGGTCAGACATGGTTATTTCCGCCACTCGCCCCGCTGATCACGCCCGGCATGGCACCGCCTCGAAGGTGTCCGTATCTGCGTCGAACGCCGCGTCCGGGACAGCGAAGCTATCGAGCCCCTCGCCGAACCGGTCCGTCAGGTAGGCGTCGGCGCGCTTGGCCATCGCCGGATCCGACTCGACCGAGAGCGAGAGCGTCCGGCCGGCGCGCCATTCCACCACCTCGCCATCCTCGACGATCGGCACGCCGTCCTTGAGGACCAGCTTTGCGGCCGTGAACATCGCCGTGCGGTCGGATATGTCGCGGTAGACCGCCACGTCGGCACAGGCCCCGGGCCGCAGGTGGCCACGGTCGGCGAGTCCCAGCAGCTTGGCCGGGCCGGATCGCGTCAGCTGAGCGATTTCCGAGAGGCTGTATTCCCGCTCGAGAGTCGGCAGGCTGGACCGCTCCGCGACGATACCCGGCAGCGTCGCGATCTCGCGATCGCGCTCAGCTTTGTCCATCAGCCAGTGGATGATGCGCGGGTATTGCGTGAACGGGCCGCCGTTCGGGTGGTCGGTGGTGAGGATCGTGCGCTCCGGATCCGTGGAGAGCAACATGATCTCCAGACCGATCGCCCATTGCAGCGAGCTGGTCGGGCCGCGCGGCCGGTACAGGAACGGCACCACGCCGCCGCCTTCGGCATCGCCGGCGTTCAACACCCACTTCTTCGGCTTGGCACCCTTACGGCCGGCGAACTGCCGCAAGATGTCGAGCGAGACCGTTACGGTCTGTCCGAACACCACCTGCCCGATATCGAGGGTCGCGTTCGGGTTGTCGGCGATGGCCTGGGCGATGCGCTCGGCCGCGGAACGGAAGCCGCCACCCTCGGTGGCGCCGTAGGCATAGAACTGCGCATGGGCGAAGTGGATGCGTCGGCCTTCCGCGGCCTCCAGGGTCTCGATGAACGAATCGTCCGCGCCGGGCAGGCCGAGATTGTTGCAGTGGACGTGCAGCGGGTGCGGGACGCCGATCTCTTCGACCGCGTCGAGCAGCGACCCCATGATCTGCCGAGTCGAGAGACCGTAGACCGGAATCTCGTCATCGAGAGACAGGCGCAGCGCGCCGTCCTTGAAGGCGGATGCGCCGCCGGCGTTGATGCACTTGACGCCGAGGCCGCGCGAGGTGGCGACCGAGAGCGCCACGAGATCGCGGACGGCATTCCCGCCCTGCCGTTCGCGCAACAGCTGCAGAAGCTGGTCGTCGTTGCCCATCACGGTGAGCGCGCCGCGATCCAGCAACGGGATGTCGGCCAGTTCGAGCTGGGTCGCCAAGGCGTGTGTCGGCGGCATCGCCGGCTCGACCGCGGTGGTGTAGCCCATCCGCGCGTAGGTCGAGCCGATCCAGCCCGCAGCTCCGCCGGCATGCGCGAAAGGATGCCCCTCGGGCGAGGCCTCGCTGACATAGAGGTCGGGCAGGAGCAGGCGCGAGGTGATCACGTTGCCGCCGGCAATGTGCGAGTGCACCTCGACGCCCCCCGCCATCACGACGCAGCCGGACGCATCGATCACCCGATCGGGCGCCCGGCCGGCGGGCTCGACGATGCGGCCATCCTCGATCCAGACGTCGCCGACGGCATCGCGGGACGCGGTCGGATCGACGACGCGCCCGCCCCGGATCACGCTCAGCATGCGGGCTCACTCCTCGACACGGCGCCAGCTTCGACCAGGCGCTCTGTCAGGGCACCCAGTACCGACGCGGCGGACGGCAGGTCCGTCGGGGCCGAAGCCGGCCAATAGGTCAGCGCGGCGCGCTGCTCGTTCCACAAGACGCCGCCCAGGTCGCGTCCCGGACGGCCGACCGCAATCACCACGTCGGCGAGAGAGGCTTCCGCCTCGGCGACCAGCGCCACGGACGGCACGGCAGCCAGCCAATTCGGCCGGTCCACCGGCAGCGCGGCGAGCCAGACGACGGCATCGACCTCGCCAGCGGCGACCTGCCGGGCGACATCGAAGCGCCACGGATCATGTTCGGGGACGCGGCGGCCGAACCCGCTGCGCGGCGCCTGCCCGGTCAACCAGGCGGCCACCGGCACGACGGCGCGGTCCTGATCCGGTCCAGCCACCGAGAGCGTGAAGCAACGCGTGGTCTCGTTCAGCTCCATGGCGAAGCCCTGGAGCATCTCCACGCCCAGTTCACCGAGCTCCGCGGGATCGTACAGCAGGACGCCGTACTGTGCGGCGGCGATCCGCGCGACGAGCTTGGCCTGCAGCGTGTCGCCCGCGAGATGGCCTTTGGCGTAAGCGCGCAGTTCCGCGACGGCCTCCGCCAGCCCGCCCGTAGCCGGGCAGGACAGCGCCGCCTGTGAGCCCTCCGGACCGGCTCCGAGCGCCAGGAGCGCCCGGTCCGAACCGGCAGCGCGCCCACGCGTGGGCTTCGATTCCGCCAAGCGTTTGATGAGTGGCGTATGCCAAGTGGCTGCGCCGACCACGAGCACGGCATCGGCCCGGCCGACCGCCTCGGCCGGCGTCGAGGTCATGGCGCCCACCCGGCTCAGCGAGCCTAGCTCGGCATACGTGCCGACCGCGCCGGCGGTATCGATGGAGGCGCCGATGCGCCCCGCGAGATCATAGGCCGCGCGGATCGCGGCGACGTCGGCACTCAGGCCGGCGATCACCGGCGCGCGCGCCTTGGCGAGCAAGGATACGGCCGCCTCGATGGCGGTGCCCGCGTCCGTCGCGCCACCCTTCACCCAGGCTGCCATGCTCCCTCACGCGACGTTCTTGTTTGGCTTCGGAGCGGGCGACGGCCGTAAGACCGGACGAAGCAGGTTCACTCCCGAAGGAGAATCCCGCCGGATCGGAATGGCTCGACCGCCCGACAGGTCCGGGCGGGCGGCAACTCGGCGCGCCGTCGCTGCCCTAGGTTTGCATTCATCCGCACGCCTCGGCAAGGGGGGTTCGCATTCTGGTTCGGCCGATCGGCCGCAAGATCCCGTTGCTTCGGCCGCCCGCCGCATGGGAAAAGCGCGCCGGTTCGGCGTGTGGATTTCGAAGACATGGGCGTGGGCAAGGTCCCCCAGCGGAACGAGGCGGCCGCTTCGAGCAGCGCCATCCGAGTCGAGGCGCCTGCGCGGCTGCATTTCGGATTCCTGGACCTGCACGGCGGCCTGGGCCGCCGCTTCGGCAGCATCGGGCTGGCCATCGACACGCCCTCCCTGGCGCTCACCGCCCGCCGGTCCGCACTCCTGTCCGTCACCGGCGAGGAGGTCGAGCGCGTCCAGGGCTACGCCCGTGCGGCGGCGAGCCATCTCGGCGGGTCCGACGCGGTGGCGATCGCGGTCGAGCGGACGATCCCGGCGCACGCTGGATTCGGATCGGGCACGCAGCTCGCGCTGGCCGTGGCGGCCGCGATGGCGCGACTGAGCGGGGCTTCCTTCTCGGCGGCCGCGTTCTCCTCCAGCCTCGATCGCGGCAATCGGTCGGGGGTCGGGCTCAGTGCGTTTACCGAGGGCGGCTTGATCGTCGATGGCGGCCGCGGCCCCGATGGCGCAGCACCGCCGGTCACCGCGCGCCTCTCCTATCCCGAAGCCTGGCGGATCGTGCTCATCCTCGATCGGAGCATGGCCGGCGTGCACGGGACGCGGGAGGTAGAGGCGTTTCGCGACCTCCCGCGCTTCCCCGAGGCACAGGCGGCCGAGATCTGCCGGATCGTGCTGATGCAGGTCCTGCCGGCGGTCGCGCTCGCCGAGCCGCACGGCTTCGGCGCGGGAATCACCCGGATCCAGGATCTCATCGGCGATCATTTCGCCCCGCACCAGGGCGGCCGCTACGCCAGCGCCGCCGTCGCACAGGCCCTCGACCAAGCCGCCGCGCAGGGCGTGCCCGGCTACGGCCAATCGTCCTGGGGACCGACCGGATTCGCGCTGATGCCGTCTGAGGCCGACGCCCGGTCCCTGGTGGCAAGTCTCGACCGCGGCGGGCCGCTTCGCTTCCTGATTGCCCGCGGCCGCAACAGCGGCGCATCGATAACCACGGGGGACTGAACCGGCGGGTCCGGACTTGACCGCGGCACCCGCAGCGGGTTTGGACGGTCTGCAGGCGCAGGTTGATGCGCGCCAAACGGGATAGAACGTCATGGCCCGCTCGATCCTCCACATGCTGACGCCGCTCCGGCACATGAGCCCGTTCGACGTGAACATGGCCGTCGACGCCGGCTTCGAGACGGTGGTGACCTACACCGAGGTCAGCCTCGCCGACGTCGTGTCGCTGACCCAGGATTCGATCTTCTCGCGCTCTCCGGCGGACGGCACGCGGACCGGCATCTTCATCGGCGGCAAGAACGCCGAGGACGCCCTCGACATGGTCGACCGCGCCAAGAAGGCGTTCGTGCCGCCGTTCGTGAACCACGTCTTCGCCGATCCCGCCGGCTCGTTCACCACCGGCGCCGCCATGTTGGCGCAGGTCTCCCGGGCCCTCCGGCAGAAATTCGGCACCGATCTGACCGGCAAGCGCATCGTGATCTTCGGCGGCGCCGGCGTGGTCGCCTACGTGGCCGCGGTGATCGGCGCGCTTCAGGGCGCGCAGACCGTCCTGGTCGGCCATGACGGCGAGGAGCGGGTCTCCAAGATCGCCTTCACGATGAAGTGGCGCTTCGGCATCGAGGTCGGCGCCGTCGACGGGACGACACCGGAGGACCGCCGCGTCGCCATCCGGGACGCCGACGTGATCCTGTCGGCCGGGCCGGCCGGCATCCCGATCCTCTCGGCCGAGGATCTGAAATCCGCTCCGAAGCTTCTCGTCGCGTCCGACGTGAACGCGGTGCCGCCCGCCGGGATCGCCGGAATCGACGTCAACGCCGTCGACGTGCCGCTGCCGACCGGCAAGGGCGTGGGCATCGGCGCCCTCGCGGTGGGTAATGTGAAGTACCAGACCCAGCGCCGCCTGTTCGATCGGATGCTCGCCTCCGATACGCCGCTCTGCCTCGACTTCCGCGACGCCTACACGCTGGCCGTCGAGATCGCGGGCTGAGCCGGCTCCGGCGCATCCCGGCGTGGCAGAGGCGATCCTGATCGCCGCTCAATCCGGGCGCGCCCTCGCGGAGGCGGCTCGGCGGGCGGGAATGCGCCCCTTCGTGGCCGACCTGTTCGGCGATTCCGATACGCTGGCGCTCAGCGAAGCCTACCGGCCGCTCCCGAGTCGCTTCGGCAGCCCGATGGCTTTCGAAGCGACCCTGGCGGCAATCGACGCCTTGGCCGAAACCGCAGGCTCGGTCGTCGGCCTCGTCCTCGGCAGCGGCTTCGAGGACGCGCCCGGCCTGATCGCCCGGGCCGCCGAACGGCACCGTCTGGTCGGCGCCGATGCGCCCGCGGTCGCCGCACTCAAGGATCCGTTCGCGCTCGCCGCGCTCTGCGTCCGGCTCGACATCCCGCATCCCAAGATCGCGACCGATGCACGTCCCGACCCGTCCGGCTGGTTGCTGAAGCGGACCGGCGGCAGCGGCGGCAGCCACATCCGTCCGGCGGGTCGCGGCCCCGCGCCGGACGCGCATTATTTCCAGGCCCGGGTCCCGGGCCGACCCCACGCGCTGAACTTCCTCGCCGACGGACGCGCGATCCAAATGCTGGCGGTGACGGAGCAATGGTGCGCGCCGTCGCCGATCCGGCCCTACCGGTTCGGCGGTGCCGCAACCGGCGCTGCGACGGAAGCTCGGCTTCTCCCCGACGCGCTGATCGCTACGGTCGCGGAGGCCGTTGAGAGCATCGTTGCGGCGACCGGCCTGCGCGGCCTCGGCAGCGCCGATTTCCTGGTCGACGGGTCCGGCTGCTGGTGGCTCACCGAGATCAACCCGCGGCCCGGCGCGACCCTCGACATCCTCGATCGCCGGAGCACGCCGCTCCTGGCGGCCCACATCGCGGCCAGCCTCGGCGCTATGCCGGCGCTCGGTGCGCAACCGGCGGATGCGGCCGCCGCCCAGATCTGTTACGCGGGTCGGGAGCATGCGCCCGTGCCGGATTTCGCCTGGCCGGATCATGTGCGCGACCGCCCGCGCCCCGGCACGGTGGTCCGCCGCGACGCGCCTCTCTGCACGGTGCTTGCCCATGGGGCCGACCGGCAGATGGCGCTCGACAGTTTGAACACGCGGACGGCGCGGCTCCAAGCCGACCTCACCGCTGAGAAAATGCACCCCGAGGAAACCCTGAGATGAGTGCCAGCCAATCCTATCCCAGCGTCAACGCGCTGACGGCGCCGCTGATCGAGCGGTTCGTGGCCGACGCCGCGACGCTGCGCCTGTCCGTGTCGCAGACGGCCGGCGGAGCCCGGATGGTCGATGCCGGCGCCCAGGCGCGCGGCTCCATCGAGGCTGGACGACGCATCGCCGAGATCTGCCTCGGCGGCCTCGGCACCGTGAGCATCGCCCCGAGCGGCCCGATCGCCTCCTGGCCGTATTCCGTGATCGTCCATGCGGCCGACCCGGTGCTCGCCTGCCTGGGCAGCCAGTATGCGGGCTGGAGCCTGGCCGATGAAGCCGGCGATTCCGGCTTCTTCGCCCTCGGCTCGGGCCCCGGCCGCGCAGTCGCTGCGGTCGAGGATCTGTATCAGGAGCTCGGCTATCGGGATTCCGCTTCGAAGACCGCTCTGGTGCTCGAAGCCGCCGGCGGTCCGCCCGACAGCGTCGTCGCCAAGGTCGCCGAAGCGGCCGGCTTGCGGCCCGAGGACCTGACCTTCATCTTCGCACCGACCCAGAGCTTGGCCGGCTCGACCCAGGTGGTCGCCCGGGTACTCGAGGTGGCCCTGCACAAGGCCCACACGGTCGGGTTCGACCTGCACGCGATCGTAGACGGCATCGGGTCGGCCCCACTTTCGCCGCCGCACCCGGACTTCATCAAGGCGATGGGCCGCACCAACGATGCGATCATCTACGGTGGCCGGGTCCAGCTCTTCGTCGATGCCGACGATGCCGACGCCAAGCAGCTCGCCGAGCAGATCCCGTCCACCACGTCGAGCGACCACGGCGCCCCGTTCGCCGAGATCTTTTCGCGGGTGAACGGCGATTTCTACAAGATCGACGGCGCGCTGTTCTCGCCGGCCGAAGCGATCGTCACGTCGGTGCGCACCGGCGCCACGTATCGCGGCGGCCGCCTGGAGCCGACGCTGGTCGAAGCGTCGTTCGCTTAAACGCGGGGCGTTCGAGCTCCGGTTCACGAGGCATCGCGGCGTAGACGACGTCGCACTGCCAATCGCATGAAGCGAGGGTTCCTCTCTCCCCAGTGGGAGAGAGGGAAGCCGGTCCCGGCCGGCCCTCGCGATCGCGCTTCGCACCCACACAGATCCGGTGCTTTCCCGTGCAGGAAAGGGCCGTCGAGAGTCTCCGATCCATGCGCATCGCCCTCGCGGCCGATAACGGCAATTGGCACAAGGCCCGGCTCCTGGCGGCCCTGCGGGCGCAGGGGGTCGAGCCGGTGCTGTTCTCCCTGGCCGACGTGATCGTGGCCACCGGCGGCGGCGAGCCGCTGCGGGTCCCGGGCTTCTCCGGCGAATTGCCCGGCGGCGTGTTGCTGCGGACCATCGCGGGGGGCACGTTCGAGGCGACCACCATGCGGCTCGGCGTGCTGCACGCCCTGGTCTCGGCGGGCGTGACGGTCTGGAACCCGCCCACGGCCATCGAGCGCTCGGTCGACAAGGCGGCGACCTCGCTGCTGATCGCCCGTGCCGGCCTTCCGACCCCGGAGACCTGGGTCGTCTCGAAACGCGAGGCCGCCGCGGAGATCGTGGAGCGGGAAGCCCGCCCCGGCGCACCTCTGGTCCTCAAGCCGCTGTTCGGCTCGCAAGGGGAGGGGCTCGCGCTGATCGAGACACCCGGGGACCTACCGGACGAGGAGGCTGTAGCCCGTGTCTACTATCTTCAGCGCTACGTGCCGCGGCGGGACGGGCTGTGGCGCGACTATCGCGTGTTCGTCTGCGACGGACGCGCGATCGCCGGCATGATCCGGGAGGGCGACGGCTGGATCACCAACGTCCACCGCGGGGGCCGGCCGCTGCCCTGGGCCATGCCCCGGGACGCCGCCGAGATGGCCGAGGCCGCCGCCGCCGCGGTCGGGGTCGACTATTCCGGGGTGGACCTGGTGGAGGACGGGGAGGGCGGCTTCTCGATCCTCGAAGTCAATTCGATGCCGGCCTGGTCCGGCCTGCAGACCGTGTGCGACACCGATATCGCCGGCGCTGTCGTGCGCGGTTTCCTGTCCGCCGTCCGGGGCGCCAGCATTCCGCGGCTCGTGGTGGCATGACCGGTCTCGCGCCGGGGCTGATCGGCACGCTCTACCGCGCCGCCTGCCTGGCGGAACTCGACGCGCTGAAACCCGGCAACGTCCACGCCTACGCAGCCGGCCATCGCATGGTCATGGCGGATTTCGTCACCAGCGCCGACGTCTCGGCACCGGAGCTGGCGCGGGCGGGATCAGGCGTCGGTGCGCGGGTCCGCGCCGGGGTCGCGGCCACCCTGGCGGCCGTCGCCCAGAACACCAATCTCGGCATCCTGCTCCTGTGTGCGCCGCTTGCCGTCGCAGCGGAAGGGGGCCGATCGGTCGAAGCGGTGCTGGACACCCTGCAGGCTGACGATTCCGAAGCGGTCTTCGCAGCGATCCGGCTCGCGAACCCGGGAGGCCTCGGCCGGGCCGACCAGCACGACGTATCGGCCGCCGCCCCGGCCTCCCTGCGCGCGGCCATGGCGGAAGCGGCAGATCGCGACCGCATCGCTCGGGCCTACGGCACGGGCTTCGCGGACATCGCAGAGATCGGGCTGCCGGCCCTCGCCGGCGCGCGCGCCGCAGGCCTCGATCCGACCTGGTGCACCACCGCGATCCACCTCGCCTATCTCCGGACCGTTCCGGACAGCCACATCGCCCGCAAGGCCGGCGCACCAGTGGCGGAGTCTGTTCGCCTGGAGGCCGCAGGCTTACTCGACGGTCTCGATCTCGCCACACGTCCGGTCGAGCCGCTGCTGCTCTTCGACGCGTCGTTGAAGGCGCGCGGGCTCAACCCTGGCACCAGCGCGGATTTCACGGTGGCGACCGTGTTCTGGGACGCCCTGACTACGGCAGGCGCCGCCCTGGCGTGATACGCGGATAAGTTCCAGCTTTTCACGGCCTGCGGTCAAAGAAATTCCTCAGATCCAGGGCCTTGCGCGGGTTGTGAGCCGCTGGGCCGCACTGTAGGGTCCGGCGCGCTGTCCGGCCCAACCGGCTCGGCCCAACCGGCTCGTCCGGAGGTTCGGGCGCCGATAACAAGGATGGCTTCCCGGCCGCTGGCATTGTCCGGCGCCGCGGCCCTATTTCGGAATCCAGGGAGAGACACCGAATGGCGAAGATCACCAAGGTTCAGGTTGGCGAAGCCCTCGTCGGCGACGGCAACGAAGTCGCTCACATCGACCTGATCATCGGACCGCGCGGCTCGCCCGCCGAGACGGCTTTCTGCAACGGCCTCGTGAACAACAAGCACGGCTTCACCAGCCTGCTCGCGGTCATCGCGCCGAACCTGCCGTGCAAGCCGAACACCCTGATGTTCAACAAGGTCACCATCAACGACGCCCGTCAGGCCGTCCAGATGTTCGGCCCGGCCCAGCACGGCGTTGCCAAGGCCGTCCAGGATGCCGTCGCCGAAGGCATCATCCCGGCCGATGAGGCCGACGACCTGTTCATCCTGGTCGGCGTGTTCATCCACTGGGAAGCGGCCGACGACGCCAAGATCCAGAAGTACAACTACGAGGCCACCAAGCTCTCGATCCAGCGCGCCGTGAACGGCGAGCCGAAGGCTTCGACCGTCACCGAGCAGCGCAACTCGGCTCAGCACCCCTTCGCCGCCAATTAGATTGGGGACGGTCCTGGACAGAGTGAGCCTCCGCCCGCACCGCGGGGCCTGCTCCAGCGACTGGCTTCTATCTTCTTAAGCCGATAGGCACGACGACAGACGGGACGGCGCAAGCCGTCCCGTTTTTTTTGGTTCCGCAATCACGCGGTGTGGAAGAGCGCGCTCGGGGCAGTGAAACCTGGGCCCTTCAATCGAGCAGCGTTCAAGCATTCCGTACGATCAGGCCGAGTCCTGGCATCGAGGCGGCCTTGTTGACGAGCGTGGCAGCACCGCATAGGCGACCGTCCTCATGACAAGCTTGCCGTTCACCGCATCCTATCGCCCGCCCTTTTCATAGCGGCGGCTTGCTTATCTTGCCCAACCGCTGCGTCGTCGGCGGTTGCACTTCATCATGATCCGTCGACCTCGCGTCTGCCCGAGGTCACCGTGTCAGTCTCCCAAGCCACTCAATTCTACCCCGCCGTCGGGGTCATCGGTTTCGGCGCCTTCGGTCGCCTGATCGTCCGGCATCTCGGGCCGCACATGGCGCTGCGCGTCTACGATCCACGCCCGGCCGAGGCCGATTCCCAGACCTACGGCGCCGTGCGGACGGACTTGATCGCGGCGGCACGCTGCTCCGTCGTCATCCTGGCCGTTCCGGTATCCCGCCTGTCCGATGTCGTGGCCGACATTGCCCCTCATCTCCGATCGGGAACGCTGGTGGTCGATGTCGGCTCGGTGAAGATGATCCCCGTCGAGATCATGCGGGCGGGATTACCGGCCGGCGTCGAGATCCTGGGAACCCATCCCCTGTTCGGCCCGCAGAGTGCCGTCGGCGGGATCGCGGGACTGAAGATCGCGGTGTGCCCTGACACCACGGGACGGCACGGGCGTCGTGCTGCGGCTTTCCTCCGGACGGTGCTGAAGCTCAAGGTGATCGTCACGACGCCCGAGGCCCACGACCGCGAGGCCGCGGCCGTGCAAGGCCTGACGCATCTGATCGCGCGGGTGCTCGTCGCCATGGAGCCGCTTCCCACTCACATGACCACGCGAAGCTTCTCACTGCTCATGCAAGCGGTCGACATGGTCCGGCACGACGCCCCCGAAGTGTTCGAGGCGATCGAGCGATCCAATCCGTTTGCCGCTGATGTCCGCCAGCGCTTCTTCAAGCTCGCTGCCCAAGTCGAGGCCGATCTCGCACGCAGAAATCTTTCTGCAGCCGTCGAACAGCCGCCCCTCATGACGGCTCGGACTTCCGCGGGACCGTGAGACGGCCGTGTCATACCAACGAAAAAAGGGGCCGCCTTTCGGCGACCCCCTTCGTCAGATCGATGGTTGGCGTGGACTTAGAAATCCATGCCGCCCATGCCGCCGCCGCCCGGCATCGCGGGGGCGCCGCCATCCTTCTTCGGCGCGTCGGCCACCATCGCCTCGGTGGTGACCAGCAGGCCGGCCACGGAAGCGGCGTCCTGCAGGGCGGTACGGACGACCTTGGCCGGATCGACGATACCGGCCTGGATCATGTCGACATACTCTTCGGTCTGGGCGTTGAAGCCGTAGGTCTCCGAGGAGGTGTTGTCGGTGATCTTGCCGACGACGATCGAGCCTTCCACGCCTGCGTTCTGGGCGATCTGACGGATCGGGGCCTCAAGCGCCTTCAGCACGATCTTGATGCCGGCCTGGACGTCCGGAACATCGCTCTTCAGCGCGGCGACCGCCTTCTTGGCACGCAGCAGTGCAGTGCCGCCGCCCGGGACGATGCCTTCCTCGACAGCCGCGCGGGTGGCGTTGAGGGCGTCGTCGACGCGGTCCTTCTTCTCCTTGACCTCGACCTCGGTCGCGCCGCCGACGCGGATCACCGCGACGCCGCCCGCGAGCTTGGCCAGGCGCTCCTGCAGCTTCTCGCGATCGTAGTCCGAGGTGGTCTCCTCGATCTGCGCCTTGATCTGCGAGATTCGGCCCTCGATGTCGGTCTTCTCGCCGACGCCGTCGATGATCGTGGTGTTCTCCTTCTCGATGCGCACCCGCTTGGCGCGGCCGAGCATGTCGAGCGTCACGTTCTCGAGCTTGATGCCGAGGTCCTCGGCGATCATCTGGCCCTTGGTCAGGATCGCGATGTCTTCGAGCATCGCCTTGCGGCGGTCACCGAAGCCCGGCGCCTTCACGGCCGCAACCTTCAGGCCGCCGCGCAGCTTGTTCACCACGAGGGTGGCCAGCGCCTCGCCCTCGATGTCCTCGGCGATGATCAGCAGCGGCTTGCCGGTCTGCACCACGGCCTCGAGCACCGGCAGCATCGCCTGCAACGACGACAGCTTCTTCTCGTGGATCAGGATGTAGGGATCCTCGAGCTCGGCGACCATCTTCTCCGCGTTCGTGATGAAGTACGGGGACAGGTAGCCGCGGTCGAACTGCATGCCCTCGACGACGTCGAGCTCGGTCTCGGCCGTCTTGGCCTCCTCGACCGTGATCACGCCCTCGTTGCCCACCTTCTGCATGGCGTGGGCGATCATCTCGCCGATCTCCTTGTCGCCGTTGGCGGAGATCGTGCCGACCTGGGCGACCTCGTCGGAGGTCGAGACCTTCTTGGCGCGCGCGATGATGTCCTTCACCGCAGCGGCGGTGGCGAGGTCGATGCCGCGCTTCAGGTCCATCGGGTTGATGCCGGCGGCGACGTACTTGGCGCCTTCACGGACGATGGCCTGGGCCAGCACGGTGGCGGTGGTGGTGCCGTCACCCGCGATGTCGTTGGTCTTCGAGGCCACTTCGCGCACCATCTGGGCGCCCATGTTCTCGAACTTGTCGGCGAGCTCGATCTCCTTGGCGACGGTGACGCCGTCCTTGGTGATGCGCGGGGCGCCGAAGCTCTTCTCGATCACGACGTTGCGGCCCTTCGGGCCCAGCGTCACCTTCACCGCGTCGGCAAGGATATCGACGCCGCGCAGCATCTTATCGCGGGCGTCGGCGGAGAAACGAACGTCTTTCGCTGCCATGGTTTGCCTCTTGTGGTTGGGTTGGACCCCAAGGCCTCAGGTGGCCTCAAAGGGTTGGAACGGGCGATCCGATCAGGCGGCGACGACGCCCATGATGTCGGATTCTTTCATGATCAGGAGGTCCTGACCGTCGATCTTGACCTCGGTGCCGGACCACTTGCCGAACAGGACGCGGTCCCCCGCCTTCACGTCGAGCGCGTTGACGCGGCCCTGCTCGTCGCGAGCGCCGGGACCGACGGCGACGATCTCGCCTTCCTGCGGCTTCTCCTTGGCGGTGTCCGGAATGATGATGCCGCCCTTGGTCTTCTCCTCGCCCTCGATGCGACGGACGACCACGCGGTCGTGCAGCGGACGGAACTTCATGAGCTGCCCTCTTGCTTCAGGTCTGCAGTTGGCGTTGATGCGGCGTGCGCGGCCGCTCCCAAGCCCGACTGTTAGCACTCTGTCTTGGCGAGTGCCAATGACGGCGGCGAGTTAGCTCTCGTGCGGCTTGAAGTCAAGACTGTCGCACCCGCGCGCGACGGCGCGATGACCCGGCATCGGCCCTGATTTCCCCTAGGATAACGCGCCCTCATGCTGAGCCTCCACGGACCCGAAGGCGCGGTGACGCCTGAACGCGGCGGCCCAATTCCCGGCAATGCCGTCTGGCTCGATCTGAACGACCCGAGTTCCGAGGAGGCCGCCGCCGTGGAAGCGGCCACCGGCCTGCGCGTACCGTCCCGGGCCGCACTGTCGGAGGTGGAATCCTCCAGCCGGCTGCGGCGCGTGAAGGGCGGGCTGTCGCTCTCGACGCCGATGATCACCTTCGAGCGCAGTGATTCCCAGTTGAAACCGCTGGGGTTCCTCCTGTCGAAAGATCACCTCGTCACGATCCGGTTCCACGACATGCGCGCGATCGACTCGTCGGAGAAGCGCATCGCCGACGGCGACGGCAGCGTGACGCCGAGCGAGATCTTCCTCGTGATCCTGGAGGAGTTGGTCGACAGCCTCGCGGACGCCCTGGAGGACATGGCCTCCGAACTCGACACGCTGTCCACGCGGATCTTCGACTTCGATGTCCGCGGCGCCGACCGCCGTCGGCTCGAAAGCCCGCCGCCCCGCCGCCGCGACCTGGCGCTGCGGCGGATCCTGCGCGGCATCAGCAACCGTGGGAAGGTTCTCGGGAAGATCCGCGCGAGCCTGCTCGGCCTGGAGCGGATCGTGCCGTTCGTGTCGGCCGCTTGCGAAGGGCTCGGCCTGCCCGGCGACGGTCGCTTCGAGACGATCCGGCGCGACATCGACTCCCTGGACGAGTTCGAGACGCGGCTTGCCGAGAACGTTCAGTTCCTCCTCGACGCCACATTGGGGCTCATCAACATCGAGCAGAACAACGTCTTCCGGGTACTGACGGTGGTGTCTGTGGTTGGTGTGCCGCCGACGCTGATCGCCTCGATGTACGGCATGAACTTCAAGCACATGCCGGAGCTGGACTGGACCTACGGATATCCCTACGCCCTCGCGCTTATTTTGATCAGCGCTCTTGCTCCAATTGTATATTTCCGAAGCCGCGGGTGGTTCTGATATTCGTCAGCTTAAAAGGCAAAAGCTGTCTTTAATACAAATCTAAGCCTCTGCCAATCAACTATTACAACTTACTTTGATTGAATATTTCATTTGACGCGCTCTCAATGCAGGCTTCGGTTTCAAAGACTGTCGAATTATATAAAATTTAACCCAATCTCGGCCATATGCTCGCAGGAGCAGCGTGGGCACCGATATGTTCAAGAGAACCGTCTATAACGAGGCGCAGGCCAAGCTTGACGCCCTGGACCGGTCGTTGGCGATCATCGAATTCTCGATGGACGGGCAAGTCCTGAGTGCCAACCACAACTTTTTGCACCTGATGAAGTACACCCTTGCGGATGTACAAGGCAAACATCATCGCATCTTTGTCGAACCGATGGCTGCCAAGTCGCCAGAGTACACGGAGTTCTGGTCGAAGCTGAAGGACGGTCAGTACGTCACCGGCGAATTCCTGCGGATCGACAAGAACGGCACGGAGGTCTGGCTGGAGGCGACCTACAACCCCGTCCTCGACGCGCGCGGCAAGCCGGTGAAGGTGGTCAAGTTCGCGGCCGACATCTCGGCCAAGAAGAACGATATCGATCGGCTGATGTCGATGATCGACAACATGCCGGTCGCGGTGATGACCGCCGATCCCCGCAACGAGTTCAAGATCAACTACCTGAACGCGACCTCGCGCCGGACCCTCGGGCCGCTGGAGCAATGGCTGCCGATCAAGGTCGACGAGATGCTCGACCACTCCTTCGACGTGTTCCACAAGAACCCGCGTCACCAGCGTAACATGCTGGCGGATGCGAGCCGGCTGCCGCACCGGACCAAGATCAAGGTCGGGCCGGAGACCCTCGATCTGCAGGTCACCGCCGTCAACGACCGGAAGGGCAATTACATCGGACCGATGCTGACCTGGGCCGTCGTATCCGCGCAGGTGAATATGTCCACCGACGTCAGCCGTGTCGTCGATGCCGTGGGTTCGGCGATCCGCGAGATGCAGCATTCGGCCGAGGGGCTGACGCAGTCGGCCGATTCCGCTCGGCAGAAGGCCTCGTCCGTGGCGGCGAACTCCGAGCAGATGAACGGCGCGATCCAGGAGATCTCGGGTCAGGTCGGACGGGTCTCCGAGCGCGCCCGCCAGATCGCGGTGCAGGCCGAGACCACGGACGCGACGATGCGGCAGCTCGCCGAGAACGCCCGGGAGGTCGACGCGGTGGTCGGCATGATCAAGTCGATCGCCGGGCAGACCAACCTCCTGGCGCTGAATGCCACGATCGAGGCCGCGCGGGCGGGCGCCGCCGGCCGGGGCTTCGCGGTGGTGGCGAGCGAGGTCAAGGCTCTGGCCGAGCAGACCGCGAAGGCCACCGGCGAGATCACCCAGCAGGTTGCAGCGATCCAGAGCGCAACCGGCGAGGCGGTCGGAGCGATCGAGATGATCACCGCCGCCGTCGCCGAGCTCTCGACGCTGACCCTGGCGATGGCGAGCGCCGTCGAGGAGCAGGCGGTCTCGACACACGAGATGTCCGGCAATATCGGCGGCGTTTCGCAAGCCGCCAATGCCACCGGTCAACTGGCGGAAGCTGTCCTGGGAGTCGCCGAGAGCCTCGCCGGACACTCAGCGGATCTCTCGGAGAGTGTCACGCGGTTCATGAAATCCGCCTGACCTGGAACACGCGCGAGCCGCGGCGTGAAACGCGCACGCGGTTTGCAACGTATCGGCGGTTCGGACTGTCCGGATGGAGCTGAACCGATTCCCCACGCCGTCATCACGCTCCGCTGCCTCACAAGGTCTTGGCGGACAACCCTCATCGCCGTGGCGTCCTGCGCTCCGGCTTTCGCATTGGCCGAACCGGCGGGCCTGGAACCGCCGCCCGGCAGCGTGGCGATCGCGCGGCTCGCCGCCCGGGGCGTGCAGGTCTATGCCTGCATCGCTGCCGAGAAGGGCCCGGCCTGGGGCCCCGCCAAGCCCGAGGCCGAACTCGTCCAGCCGGATGGAAGCACGGTCGGGCGTCACTTCGAGGGACCGGTCTGGGAGGCGCAGGACGGATCCCGGGTGCTCGGTACCGTCATCGCTCAGGTGCCCGCACCGCGACCCCAGGCGGTCGCGTGGCTGCTACTCTCGGGCCGGACGTCCGGAACCGGGTTGCTCGCCGGAACGCAGTATGTCCTGCGCAGCGACACGGTCGGCGGTGAGAAACCGCAGGGCGTCTGCATGCCGGGCCAGACGGCGCGGGTGCCCTACAGCGCGACCTACACCTTCTATCGCTGACGTCTCACGGCGCTCGTTCACACGGCCCCACCCGCGGCGAGGCGATATTTCGAACTGTCACGCGCGCTCCCGTCAATCCCGCGCCAGCTGCGCTCGGCCGATGGTGAAGACCCGTCCATCCCCGAGCAGATGGGCCGTGAACCCATTGGGGAATAGGCCGTCGATGGCCCGGTCGCGGACGTTCAGCCCGCCCGCGTAGGCACCGAAGGCGGGCATCACCAGGCGGGTGCCGTCGGTGACGAAGCAGCGGCGGCGGACCGCCCGGCCGCGCATGGCGACCTTTCCGCAGGGATGGAGATGGCCGGCGATCTCACCGGGGACCGGTTCGCCGCTCGGCTCGTGACGCAGGATCAGGCCGCCCAGGGTTAGCGCGTCGGCGTAGCGGCCGCCGACGCCCTCGCTGACCGCCGCGTCGTGATTGCCCGCGATCCAGACCCAGTCCCGGCCCTCCTGCAAAGCCGACACCATGGCCCGGTCGCCGGGCTCCATCCGCTCCGGGCCGCGGACATCGTGGAAGGAATCCCCGAGCGCGACCACGCGCGCCGGATCGTGGCGCACCACCGCCTCGTGGAGGCAGGCGAGGGTCTCGCGGGTGTCGTAAGGCGGCAGGAACTGGCCGGTGCGGGCGGCGTAGGACGACCCCTTCTCCAGATGGAGATCGGAGACGATCAGCGTGCGGTGCTCGGGCAGCCACACACCGCCACACAGATCGAGCACCAGGGTCTCGCCCGCCAGCAGCAGGGTCGGGTGCTTGTGAGTCTTCTCGAGTCTCAGGCCGGCCGCCAAGATCGCATCCTCGGTCGCGATGGGGGAGGGCGGATCGACGGTCAGGACAGGGCTTCCTGAAGAAGCTCCGCCTCGGCCTCGGCCAGGATCTCGTCGGCCCCCTCACCGTAGACCCGTTCGCGCCCGATCTCGAGCATCACGGATACGGAGAGCGGCGAGACTCGATCGAGAGCCTTGTGGATGATTCGCCCCTGAATGCGCTCTAGCATCATGCCGAGTCGCCTCACGTCGAGGAGTCCGGTTGCCGCATCCTGTCGCGCGGCGCGCAGCAGGAGATGGTCGGGCTGGTGCTTGCGCAGCACGTCGTAGATCAGGTCCGTGGAGATCGTGACCTGGCGACCGGACTTCTTCAAGCCGGGATGATGGCGCTCGATCAGGCCGGCGATCACCGCGCATTGCCGGAACGTGCGCTTCATCATCGCCGATTCATCGAGCCACGCCTCGAGGTCGTCGCCCAGCATGTCGACCGCGAACAGGTCGCCGATGAAGTCGGGGTCCAGCGCGGCCCGCTCCGAAACATCGCGGGTCGTCCAGATCGCGATGCCGTAATCGTTGGCTGCGAACCCGAGCGGGCGCAGGCCATCACGCTCCATCCGCCGTGTCAGCAGCATGCCGAGCGTCTGATGCGCCAGCCGTCCCTCGAACGGGAAGGCCGTGAGGTAGTGCCGCTTGCCCCGAGGGAAGGTCTCTACCAGCAAGTCGCGTTCGCCCGGCAGCACGGAGCGGCGGCGCTGCTGCAGCAGGTACTCGCCGATCTGCTTCGGCAAGCGATCCCAGGCGAACGGGTCGGCGATGATCGCCCGGACCCGCTCGGCCAGGAAGGTCGAGAGCGGGAATTTCGCACCGGCATAAGAGGGAATCGCAGGATCGGTCCCCAGTGGCGCGCGGGTCACCAGGGCCTCGTCCTCGGCCAGGCCCTCGAAGCGCAGAGTCTCGCCCGCAAACAGGAACGTGTCGCCGATCGTCAACGTATCGGCGAACTCGTCCTCGATCTCGCCGAGCACCCGGCCGCCCTTCGGCAGGACTGTGCCGGGCTTGCCGCGCAAGGTCCGTCCGAGCCTCACCCGGACCCGCGCCGCCTCGACGATCGTGCCGACATTCATGCGGTAGGCTTGCGCCGTCCGGGCATCGCGCACGCGCCACAAGCCGTCGGGCCCACGCAGGATCTTGGCGAAACGCTCGTAGGCACGCAGGGCGTAGCCGCCGGTCGCGACGTAATCGACGACCTGCTCGAACGATTCCCAAGTCAGGCCGGCATAGGGTGCTGCGGAGACGATTTCGTCGTAGAGGCCGACCGGATCGAAGGCGTCGGCGCAGGCCATACCGAGCACGTGCTGGGCGAGCACGTCGAGGGCGCCGAGCCGCGCGTCCGGGGTGTCCTGCGCGGCCGCCTCGACGGCATCGAGGGCCGCCTGGCACTCCAGCATCTCGAAGCGGTTGCCGGGTACGAGATAGGCCTTCGACGGCTCGTCCATCCGGTGGTTGGCCCGTCCGATCCGCTGCATGATCCGGCTCGCGCCCTTGGGAGCCCCCACGTTGACCACGAGATCGACGTCGCCCCAATCGATCCCGAGGTCGAGGGTCGCGGTGCAGACGATCGCCCGCAAACGTCCCTCCGCCATGGCGGCCTCGACCCGTCGCCGCTGCTGCGCGTCGAGGGAGCCGTGATGGATCGCGATCGGTAGCGCGTCCTCGTTGAGACGCCACAGTTCCTGGAACGTGTACTCGGCCTGGAGCCGGGTGTTGACGAAGACCAGGGTCGTCCGGTGCTCTTTGATCAATGCGTAGATCGCCGGCATCGAGTGCCAGGCGGTGTGCCCCGAAATCGGCAGCGACCGTCCGAGATCGAGCAGGCGCAAGTCGGCCTTGGCGCCGCCTTGGACGGTCACGAGGTCAGCCATGCAGGGTTCTGCGCTGCCTTCCTCCCCTAAGGAGGCGGGTAGACCGGCCGTAAGACGGGTTCGGGAAAGCGAAGCGCCGCCGGAGACGTCCCGACCGGCTTCCTCTTCTGAGCTGTCGCTCGGCTGCTTTTTCCGATTGCTGCGCAGGGTACCTTTCCCCGCACAGGGAAGAGGAGGCTTCTGCACCTGCGGCACCAGATACTTCCGCAGCTCATCCGGCTCGCGCACGGTGGCGGACAATCCGATCGCCGCCAGATCCGGGGCGAGGCGGTGCAGCCGGGCGAGCGCCAGGGAAAGCAGATCCCCGCGTTTCGAGGTCACGAGGGCGTGCAGCTCGTCGAGGATGACGCAGCGCAATCCCGCGAAGAATTCGGCGGCGTCGCGATGGGCGATCAGAAGCGCCAGTTGCTCAGGCGTCGTCAGCAGGATGTCGGGCGGGCGGCTGATCTGGCGAGTCCGCTTGTGCGCCGGGGTATCGCCGGTGCGGGTCTCGACGCGCACCGGGAGGCTCATCTGGGCGATCGGCGCGTCCAGGTTGCGGGCGATGTCGACCGCCAGGGCCTTGAGCGGCGAGACGTAGAGGGTATGCAGGCCTCTTGAAGCCTTGGCCTCGGCTTTGGTGGCCCCCCGTTCCGAGAGGGCAACCAGGCTCGGCAGGAATCCCGCCAGCGTCTTACCGGCCCCGGTCGGCGCCACCAGGAGCGCCGACCGGCCCGCACCGGCGATCCGAAGCAGGTCGAGCTGGTGCGGACGCGGCGTCCAGCCACGCGCCGCGAACCACGCCCGGAAGGCCTCCGGCAGGATCTCGGATCGATCGCTCAGGCCAGGGCCATCAGGAAGCGGTCGATCAGTTCCAGGGCACGCTCGCTCATCGGGCCCGGGTACCGGGCGAAGACATGGCAACCGCCGGGATAGATGGCGGTGTGGCCGCCATTGCCGGCGGCGGCCCAGCGCGCAGACATGTACAGCGTGTCGTCGAGGAGCGGATCGGCGGTCCCGATGGTGAACAGGGCCGGCGGTAGACCTTTCAGGTCGGCATAGATCGGCGACACGTCCGGACGTCGCCGGTCGATCCCCTCGCGGACGTAGCCGTCGGCGAACTTGGTGAGATCAAGGGTGTTCACGACGAGGCGCTCGTCACCCCAATTGCGCACCGACGGGGTCAGGCCGAGATCGTAAAATCCCGCGTTGAGGTTGGCGCCCCGGAACGCGCGCGGCTGGTTGTGCCGGTCCCGCAAGCGCAGCAGCACCATCACGGCGAGATGCGCGCCGACCGATTCGCCGCCGATCGTCAGCGCATGGATGCCGAATTCCGCCCGTCCGGGTCCCGCCAGCCAAAGGGCGGCGGCTTCGCAATCGAGCAGCGCGGCCGGATAAGGATGCTCGGGGGCGAGGCGGTACTCCACCGACAGCACAACGAAGCCGCAGGCGTCGGCGATGCGCTCGAGCCAGGGATCCTGTTCGTCGGCTGCGCCCCAGACCCAGCCGCCCCGGTGGATGTGGAGATAGGCGCCGCGCACCTTCGTGTCGGCCTTCGGGCGGATCACGCGGAGCTTGAGCGGCCCGCTGGGCCCCTCGATCGTCATCCATTCCGCCCGGACGCTGTGCGGCATCGCCGGGGCCGCCTTGGTCCCGGCGCGACGGCGGGCACGAACCTCCTCGATCGGAAACGACCAGGGATCGGGCAGGGCGGCGTGCGCCGCGACGATCTCGGCATTGAGCCGAAGCGTCTCGGGATCGATCGTCGCCGGGTCGAACAAGGCGTGGTCGATCATGTTGGGTCTCGTCCCGTCGGCGCTGTCCCGCGGCCATTCCCGGCATCTTGGCGGGACGGCTCTCGCTTGCCATCTCGGGTCCGTGGGTGAAACCCGCTAACGCCCGATCCGGGATCCGGTTTCGACGCGGTGTTGTGTGCCGGCCACGGTTCCGCCCGTTTCCTCGCCGATCCCGACCCTTTCTGGCTTCATGAGGACGCGATGCTCGTCGATCACGACCGGCGCCGGCAAGGCGCTCCGCCGCCGAACACCGCATACGGGGCTGAGACCTACCAGCGGCGGCCCTCGGCGCTGCACCGATTCCTGGGTGGCTCGCCGGCCGGAGTCTTCCTGCGCCTGCTGTTCCTGTCGGTCCTGGTCGGCGCCTTCATGTCGATGCTCGGCCTGACGCCTGGCCGGCTATTCTGGCACGTCTACGACTCGGCCCGGGCGCTCCTGGAGATCGGCCTCGCCTCGCTGCACGATTTCGGCGGCTGGATCGTCGCGGGCGCCGTGGTCGTCATCCCGCTCTGGCTGCTCTCGCGACTCTTCGCGACGTCGCGCTGACCGGACCGCGCATGGTCCGGCTCGGCTAAGGTCGCGGCATGACGCATCCGCCCACCGCCCCGGTCCTGCCGACGCATCGCCGCGTATTGGCACTGGCCCTGCCGATGACGCTCGCCAATGTCACGACGCCGATGCTCGGCTTCGTCGGCGCGGCGGTGATCGGCCGGCTCGGCGATGCGGCCCTGCTCGGCGCGGTTGCGCTGGGCGCCGTCATCTTCGATGCCATCTTCTGGTCGTTCGGGTCCCTACGCATGGCAACCGCGGGACTGACCGCCCAGGCGGTCGGGGCCCGGGAGGGCATCGAGGTCGACCGTATCCTGGCCCGGGCGCTGATGGCCGGCGCCGCGATCGGCCTGAGTTTGGTCGTGCTGCAATGGCCGATCGCGCAAGCCGCCTTCGCGGTCAGCGGCGCCAGCGAGGCGGTGACGTTGGGGCTCGCGACCTACTTCCATATCCGCATCCTGTCCGCGCCCTTCGTCCTGGCGAGCTACGGCGTGCTCGGCTCGGTGGTGGGGCGCGGGCGGACCGATCTCGGTCTGCTGCTGCAGGTGGCGATCAACCTGATCAATGTCGGGCTGACGCTTGCCTTCGTGCTCGGCCTCGGCCTGGGGCTCACCGGCGCAGCGCTGGCGTCGCTCTGCGCGGAGGCGGCCGGGCTGGGGCTCGGCCTGATCGTACTGGCGCGGCTCGGATCGCGACCGTTCCGGGTGCCGCTGCGTGATCTGCGGGACGCCGCCGCCCTGCGCCGGACGCTCAGCGTCAATCTCGACGTGATCCTGCGCACCCTGGCGCTGATCACCGGCATCGTGCTGTTCTCGGCGCTCGGCGCACGCCAGGGCGACGTGGTCCTGGCGGCCAATTCCGTCCTGTGGAATCTGTTCCTGATCGGCGGCTTCTTCCTCGACGGCTTCGCCACGGCGGCGGAAACCCTGTGCGGACAAGCGGTTGGCGCGGGGAATGCGGACGGGTTCCGGCGGGCCTCCGCCTTGAGCCTGCGCTGGTGCCTGGGCTTCGGGATCGGGGTCAGCCTGCTGGCGCTCGGTGGGGGGCCGGGCTTCATCGACTTCGTCACCACGAGCGCGCCGGTACGCGAGACCGCCCGGGCGTACCTGCCGTACGCCGCGCTGGCGCCGTTCGCGGCGGCGGCGCCATTCGCCTATGACGGGATCTATATCGGCGCGACCTGGACGCGGGCGATGCGCAACCTGATGGCGGGCGCGCTCGCGATCTACTGCGCGGCCCTGGTGCTGGTGCAGGTGTTTGGCCTCGGCAATGCCGGGCTGTGGCTGGCCTTCGTGGCGTTCCTGGGTGCCCGCGGCCTGTTCCAGGCGGTGGCGTTTCCCCGCCTGTCCCGCGCCACGTTTCGCGGATCGACGAATTCTGCAGATGGGAATCCGACGCCAGCCTCCGCGTAGTCTGCGAAGCGTAAGCCGCGGCCGCCGAAACCGAGGTCGTTCTTCGAAGAATTGCGGTCCGGGCGCGCGGCCCGGCTCAGCGCGGATCCTTCCAGGCCGTGGCGGCCGGCGGCGCAGCCCGGGCGACCGTCCCGGTTGTGCGCGGGATCTCTGCCTCGGCGCGGCGTTGGGGCGCCCGGCGGATGCTGCCGTACCGCCGGCCCCTACGGAGGTGGCGGCGTCCGCGCTCGCTGGAATGGCCGACGAACCCGCCGACCACGGCGCCGGCGACCGCCCCGATCGGGCCGCCCACCAGGGCGCCGGCCACCGCGCCGGAGCCGACCCCCAGGGTGGTCCGGCTCTGAGCCCGGGCCGGATCGGGCGCCCCGGCCAGGACCAGGCCGGCGAGGACGAAGACAGTCGAGAGAGCGCGCATGAGACTGGATCCCGGGATCCAAGGATTGAACCCGGGCCGCCTTTAGCCGTGAGAACATGACCAAAGCACGGCTGGATCCAGCACCGCCCCGGACCGTATCAAACCGCGCGCGGACTCACCGATGGCAGGACATCGGGCGTGGCGTATCGAACGTTCTGCTCTAGGGTGCAGTGCAACGAAGGCCGGCCGGGGAGCGGCCGCAGGAGGGAGATGCCCATGGCCACGACGACGGACCTGCGCCTGCGCCGGAGCGTGCTCTACATGCCCGGCTCGAACCAGCGGGCGCTCGACAAGGCCAAGACCCTGCCGGTGGACAGCATCATCCTCGACCTCGAGGACGCGGTCGGCCCCGAGGAGAAGGAGCTCGCCCGGGAGCAGGTCTGCGCCGCGGTCAAGAGCGGCGCTTACGGCAGCCGGGAGTTGGTGATCCGGGTCAACGCCCCGCAGACCCCCTGGGGCGAGGCCGACCTCCACGCCGCCATCGAGGCCAAGCCCGACGCGATCCTGATGCCGAAGGTGTCGTCCTCGGCGGTTCTGGAGAGCATCGCCGACCGGCTCGAATCCCTCGACGCCCCGGAGGGCATCGCCGTCTGGGCGATGATCGAGACCCCGGCCTCGATCCTCAACATCCAGGAGATCGCCCGGGCCAAGCGCGATCCGCGCATGCGCCTGACCTGCCTGGTCCTGGGCACCAACGACCTCGCCAAGGACACCTGGGCCAAGATCGTGCCGGGCCGGGTGCCGATGCTGCCCTGGATGATGATGGCGCTCGCCGCCGCCCGGGCCGAGGGCCTGGCGATCCTGGACGGCGTCTACAACGACATCGCGGACACGGAAGGCTGCCGCGACGAGTGCCGCCAAGCCCGCGACCTCGGCTTCGACGGCAAGACCCTGATCCACCCGACCCAACTGGAGCCGGCCAACGCCTCGTTCGCGCCCACCGACGAGGAGGTGCGCCGGGCCAAGCTGGTGATCGAGGCGTTCGAGCGCCCGGAATACGCCAAGCGCGGCGCGATCAAGCTCGAAGGCCGCCTCTACGAGCGCCAGCACCTCGGCGTGAACCGCCGGGCCGTGACCTGGGCCGAGGCGATCAGGGCGAAGGGGTTCTGAGATCGGGCGTCCGACGCGGGTCCCGGCCCGCGTCGAGATCGTGGTGGGCGTGTCCCGGGGCGGGCGGCGCAGCCCGCGTCGGTACGCGCTTGAACGGACGCGCGGCGCTTCCAAACGGGATACGCGGGTTGCACGGTTCCCCTCTCGAGGGCCGATCCTCCATATCTGATCACCCGCATCGTCATTCCGGGGCGCCGCTCGGCCGATCGCGGCTCGGACGACGGCAATCGACAGCGATTCGCCTGGCAGCTCGGTGCACGCCCTCCCAAAACTCATCGGCCGGCGCGGCGAGCCCCGGCGGATCCTGGGTGCGCGCGTGGACGATTGACCCATCGCCGTTAACATGGGCGTGTCATGGGAGAGGTCTTTAAGCCTAGCGTGACAGAAGGACCGTGACGGTGCCCCGCCTGCCCGTGCACGCCCGTGCACTCCCGAATCGATGGCCCCGGCGTGCCGTACGGCCCGGCCCGTACCTCTGGGCGGCCCTGGCGCTTTGCCCGGCCACGGCGCGTGCCGACGACCTCAGCGCGCTGTTCGATCACAACACCGTCGTCTCGGTCGGCGGTTTCGCCGGCGCCGGCCCGCGCTTCCAGGGAAGCCGGGCGGCCGGGCTCTGGGGTTTGCCCTACCTGTCGTTCCGCAAGGCCGACGAACCCCGCGACTGGTGGTCCCCGGACGACGGCCTCGATGCCACGCTCGTGGGCGAAGGCCCGGTCCAGCTGGGTGCCGTCCTCGATTTCCGGGAAGGCCGGTCCCGCCGCGACGACCAGCGCCTCGCCGGCCTGCCGCACTTGCCGGCCACGGTCGGGCTCGGCCTGTTCGGAGAGGTCTGGCCGGTCCCCGATACGTTCAGGCTGCGGGCCGAAGTCACGCAGGGCGTCCGCGCCCATGACGGGATCATCGCCAAGCTGGCGGCCGACTGGGTGGGCCATTTCGGACGGTTCACCCTCAGCCTGGGCCCCCGTTTCGTGGTCGGCGATGCCGCCGCCATGCATCTGGATTTCGACGTCCCGGTCGCCACGACGCTCGTGAATCCCGTCCTGGCCCCGTACCGGGCTTCGGCCGGACCGCGTTCCGCCGGAGCGACGGCGACGCTGAGCTACGATTGGTCCGACGCATGGCAGAGCCTCGGCTATGTCCGCTACGACCGGCTGATCGCCGCGGCGGCGGCGAGCCCGATCGTGCGCCGCGTCGGCACTGCGAACGAACTTACGGTTGCGGTCGGGGCGATCTACTCATTCCGCATGTTTCCTTGAACTTGGACAAAGACCAACGAGCGGTCTTCTTCTTGATCACATAGATCACGCGTTCGTGAGTATCTTCCGCCAAACGATCACGGGCCTGTGATGACTGTGGCTGATCGGGCACGGTCGAAGAAAGTTTATGTTTTAAGCTGCCGCCGCGGGATTGTTTCCGAAGTTTTGCGCTACTCACTCTCCCTATCGAGCGGAGAGCACCGTTGGCACGCATACTTCTGACGGGCGGGACCGGGTTGATCGGCGGCGCCGTGCTTCACCAGGCCCTCAGCCGCGACGACGACGCGAGCTGGGTCTGCCTGGTCCGGTGCACGAGCGTGGAGCAGGGGCGCCAGCGCATCGCCGCGCGCCTGGAGCGGTTCACCGACGCGTTCACGGCCCAGCGCCTGGTGCGCAAGATCGAGATCGTGCCCGGCGACTTCACCCGGGCGGACCTCGACATGGATCCGCGGCTCGACGCGTGCACCCACGTGCTCCACCTCGCCGCCGACACCTCGTGGTGGGGCGGCGAGCGCGTGTTCCGGACCAACCATGACGGCACCCTGGCGCTCGCCCGCCGGGCCCGGGCCATGCCGGGATTGCAGCGGTTCCTGCATGTCGGAACCGCCATGATCTGCGGTGCGGGCGCCCCCAGCCTGGTGGAGGAGGCGGCTTATCCCGATGCCGACGCCCAGCACATCGTCGGCTACACCGAATCGAAGGCGGCGACCGAGACATCGCTCGCCGCGCTATTCCCCGACCTGCCGATCGTGGTGGCGCGCCCATCGATCGTCGTCGGTCATGCGACGCTCGGCGCCGCGCCGAGTTCGAGCATCCTCTGGGTCCTGCGCGCCGCCGACGCCCTGCGCATGCTGCCCTGCAGCCCGGAGAGCTGCGTCGACATCGTTCCGGCCGACTGGGTCGCCGAGATGCTGATCGGCCTCCTCGCGAAGCGTGAGCTGAACCACACCCTCTATCACCTCTCCGCGGGCACCGCCGGGCGGACCCGCTGGGCCGACGTGATCGCCGCCTTCGAGGCGGCGGATCCGAGCGACGGGGTGCGTGCCTTCCAGCGCTTCGATCTCGAGCGCGACCACGCCCGGTTGCGCAAGCGCTTCGCAGAGGTGTTCGGCCTGAACGATGCGTCCAAGCGGGCGATGCTGCGTGCCACCCGTGCCTACTACGCCTTCTGCGCCCTCGACCTCACCTTCGCCAACGACAGGCTGCTCGAGGACGGGTTCGCGCAGGCGCCGTCGCTCGCCTCGTATCTTCCGGTGTGCCTCGCGAACTCGGGGACGATCGTCGAGCAGTTCGCCGACGACATGGAGATGTTCGCGCCGGGCCCCGGCGCGGAGGCCGTGCATCCGGACCGGCCGCTGGCGGCGATCGCGTGAATTTCGCCGGCGATCTGGACTGACGAGACGCGACGGCGCGGAGGTGCGCTCCGGCCCTCGTGACGGTCTCGTCCCAGCCCTCTCACGGTGTTGGGATCGATCTGTACCTGACGCGTTTTGCCAATGGCATAAAGCGCTTCGAACCGCACAGGCTCGATACGATGGCATTGGCCTATCACGCCCCGGCGTGACAGCCGAGAAGGCGGCGCGGAAGTATAGAGACGGGTCGCAGAGGACCATACGTTATCCACGGATCCGAAGTTTCCACAGACGCTTCAGCCTCCACCCTGTCATCCCGGGGCGCCGCAGGCGAGCCCGGGATCCAGAGCCGTCGACGGCGCAAGTCTTTGATCCGACGATGGTTCTGGATCACGGGCTCCGCTTCGCGGCCCCGGGATGACGAAGCTGCCTTCAAAGCGGCTTCTACAAAGACCAGGGGGCGCCGGACAGGCGGGACGGTTCGATGCCGACAGCTGCTGCAAACACCTTGCAAGGGCTGGGTCTCGTCCCTTTGGGAAGCCGGGTTCCCCTTTCCCGACCCGCTTTGCGGGCCATCCTCTTCCGCACCGGGGTGAGGGTGCGCGCCTGGGTCCGCCGGTTAATCTCATGCGGCCCGCGTTTCAAATATTCGATCCCCATTCGCGCGCCGCTCGACGGATCACACACGGGATGAGACACTATTCGACCGGCCGAATCGGACCGTGTCGAACGCATGGATCCTGGGCGCGCGGCCGCGATCGGAGGCTCACGCCATGAGCAGCGCGAATCCAGACATCCCGGCCCCGGTGAAGGGCGGGCTGGTGGCCTACCTGACCGTGGACGGCGCCTTGAGAGCGGCCGAGTTCTACGGGCGTGCCTTCGGGGCCGAAATCGTCACCGCGATGCCGGCGGACGACCAGGGCCGGACCATGCACGTGCACCTCCACGTCAACGGGTCGTCGCTGATGCTGAGCGACGCCTTCCCGGAGCATGGCCACCCGCTGCAGGCGCCGCAGGCGTTTTCCCTCATGCTGATGGTCGGGGATATCGACGCGCGCTACGCCGAGGCCGTCGCGGCGGGCGCGACCGCCTTGATGCCGCCGGCCGAGATGTTCTGGGGCGACCGCTACGGCCAGTTGCGCGATCCGTTCGGGATCATCTGGGCCATGAACCAGCGCAAGGGCTGACCGCCCCAAGACGGCCGCCAGCGAGCACGACCATGACCGATCCGAACGGGCGCGACCTCGTCCTCACGCGCAGCATCGCCGCATCCCCGGCTTCGCTCTACCGGGCCTGGACCGAGCCGGATCTCCTGAAGCGCTGGTTCGCACCCGCGCCCTTCACGGTCTCGGAGGCCGAGACCGACCTGCGCACCGGGGGCGCCACCCGGATCGTCATGCGGGTGTCCGACGGCTCGGAATTCCAGAGCGCGGGTGTCCATGAGGCCATGGGCTTCCACGAGGGCTGGGGCCGCTGCGCCGATCAGCTCGCCGAACTCGCGGCCGGTTTGTAGGCCGCGCGACGGGTCCAATCCCCCCGGACGGAGGTCTCGTCATGGCGACGGTCAGCACCTGCCTGTGGTTCGCGGACGACGCGGAGGCAGCCGCGCGCTTCTACGTGTCGCTGGTGCCCGGCTCCAGCCTCGGGCCGATCCTGCGGGCGCCCGGACCCTGGCCCGGCGGCGCGCCGGGCGCCGCGATCCTGGTGGCGTTCACCCTGGGCGGCCAGAGCTTCCAGGCGCTCAACGGCGGCGTCCCGGCGCAGTACGGCACCGCCGCGTCGATTGCGGTGTCCTGCGCGGATCAGGCGGACGTCGACCGGCTGTGGGACGCCCTCACCGCGGAGGGCGGGGCGGCGATCCAGTGCGGCTGGCTGCGCGACCGCTGGGGCGTGCCCTGGCAGATCGTCCCGGAGGCCCTGCCGCGGCTGCTCGCAGATTCCGATCCCGCGGTGGCGGCCCGGGTGTTCGCCGCCATGCAGACCATGGTGAAGCTCGACGTCGCGGCCCTGGAGGCGGCCGCCGCCACGCCTTGAACGGTGAAGCCTAGGCGGCCGCCCCGTAGCGCGTGCGCTGGGTGCGCGCATCCCGGGCGGTCACCGCGACGTGGCCCGCCTCCTCCAGCCCTGAGAGGGCGCGCAGCACCAGGGCGTGCTCCACCGCGAAGGTGCGGGCGAAGGCGCGGCTGTCGCCGGGCAGGCCGAGGGCCAGGGCCGCGAGCAGCCCGGCCTCCAACGGCATCATCCCGGGATGGGCCGCCGTCACGCGGTCGAGGGCGGCGACGAACGCCGCCTCGTCCAGGGGACGGTCCGCGGGCCCGCTCACGCGGCCGCGCGGGCCTGCAGGGTCACCAGCACCGATTTCGAGGTCGGCGTGTCGCTCTTCTCACCGAAGGTCGAGAGCGGCACCAGCACGTTCAGCTCCGGGTAGTAGCCGGCCACCGCGCCCCGGGGCATGTCGAACGGGACGAGGCGGAAATCCTCGGCCCGCCGGGTCACGCCGTCGGCGTGGAGGCCGACGATGTCGACCCGCTCGCCGATCCGGTCGCGGATCTCGGCGAGGTCGTCCGGGTGGGCGAACAGCACCTTCCGTTCGCCGTAGACGCCGCGATAGCGGTCATCGAGGCCGTAGATCGTGGTGTTGTACTGGTCGTGGCTGCGGAAGGTCTGGAGAACGTAGGTGTCCGCGGATTTCCGGGCGACCTGATGCTCGGTCTCGGCCGGCAGGGCGTCGGCGGAGAAGTTGGCCCGGCCCGTGGCGGTCTCGAACACCCGCTCGGCGGCGAGGTTGCGCAGCATGAAGCCGCGCGGCTTGCGCACCCGTGTATTGTACTCCGCAAAGCCCGGGATCGTCGCGGCGATCGCCTCGCGGATCCGGTCGTAATCGACCGCCAGTCCGGCCCAGTCGATCGCGGCCGAACCGACGGTGGCCTGGGCCATGCCGGCGATGATCGCGATCTCGGAGCGCAGCTCCTTCGAGGCCGGCTTGTTGATGCCGCCCGAGCCGTGGACCATGCTCATCGAATCCTCGACGGTCACGATCTGGGTCTTGCCGGCCGCGTTCCGGTCGATCTCGGTGCGGCCCATGCAGGGCAGCAGGTAGCCGATGGCGCCCGGCACAAGGTGGGCGTGGTTGAGCTTGGTCGCGATGTGGACGGTGAGGCGGCAGGCGGCGAGCGCCTGCGCCACCACGGGCGTGTCCGGCGTCGCGCGCAGGAAGTTTCCGCCGAGCCCGATGAAGGCCTTCGACGTGCCGTCGCGCATCGCCCGGATCGCCGCCAGGACGTTGTGGCCGTGCCGGCGGGGCATGGCGAGGCCGAAATGCCGCTCCAGCGATTCGAGGAAGGCCACCGGCGGGCGCTCGTTGATGCCGACCGTGCGGTCACCCTGGACGTTGGAATGGCCGCGCACCGGGCACAGGCCGGCCCCGGGCCGGCCGATATGGCCGCGCAGGAACAACAGGTTGGCGATCTCCCGCACGGTCGCCACCGAATGGCGGTGCTGGGTCACGCCCATGGCCCAGGTGGCGATCACCCGCCGCGCGCCGAGATAGACATCCGCCATGGCGGAGATGTCCTCGTAAGTCAGGCCCGACTGGTCGAGGATCGCATCCCAGGCGGTCGCCTCCACGGCGGCCCGGTAGGCGTCGAGACCCGCGGTGTGGTGCTCCAGGAAGGCCCGGTCGAGCAGCGACGGCCGCCCGGCCGCGAGGGCCTCGGCGTCGCGGGCGAACACGATCTTGGCGATGCCCCGGAAGGCCGCCATGTCGCCGCCGGAGCACGGCTGGAGGTAGTGGCTGGCGATCGGCTGGCTGGAGCCGCGCAGCATCTCGACGGTGTTCTGCGGGTCGGCGAAGCGCTCCAGCCCGCGCTCGCGCACGGGGTTCAGCACCACGACCTGGGCGCCGCGCTCGGCCGCCCGGCGCAGGTCGCCGAGCATGCGCGGATGGTTGGTGCCGGGATTCTGGCCGACGCAGAAGATCGCGTCCGCCTTCTCGAAATCCTCCAGCAGCACCGTGCCCTTGCCGATGCCGATGGCGTCGATCAGGGCGACGCCGCTGGCCTCGTGGCACATGTTCGAGCAGTCGGGAAAGTTGTTGGTCCCGTAGGAGCGGGCGAACAGCTGGTAGAGATAGGCCGCCTCGTTGGAGGCGCGGCCCGAGGTGTAGAACTCGGCCTGGTCGGGGGTGTCGAGGCCGCGCAACGTCGCGCCGATCTCGGCGAAGGCCTCGTCCCAGCTCACCGGCAGGTAGCGGTCGCTCGCCGCATCGTAGCGCATCGGGTGGGTGAGGCGGCCTTCGCCCTCCAGGGCGTAGTCGCTCCAGCCGCGCAGCTCGGTGAGCGTGTGGCGGGCGAAGAAGGCGGGCGGCGTGCGCTTGTCGGTGGCCTCCCAGGACACCGCCTTCACGCCGTTCTCGCAGAACTCGAACGACGAACCGTGCTCCGGGTCGCCCCAGGCGCAGCCCGGGCAATCGAACCCGTCGGGCTGGTTCGCCTTCAGCAGCGCACGGGCCCCCGTCAGCGGAGCACGCGAGCCGAACAAGTGCTTGCCGCAACTCTTCAGAGCACCCCAGCCGCCGGCGGCGGATGAGCGCTTGGGAGCCCCGTCAGGCTGGGCCATGAATTGTCCTGGATGTTCTCATGAAAGCGAGTTGGCTCGCCAATTCGCAACCGCGAGATAAGCGGCTTGGGATACCGCTCACAATGGCGTGCAGGCGCAGGCCCCTCATGCATGGGGCACAGACTAAGTCTCCGCTCGGCAAAGCCTTTCTAAACTGGCGGGTGCGACCGGCGGCGGTTGACCGGGTCGCCGGCAATTCGAAGCCCCGCACGCCGCCCTGGCATGCGGCGACCCGGGCGCGATGACGGAGTGCGTGTGGGACCGGCCCAGGCCGACGGCGGCTCAGGCCGCGCGGGCGAGATCCGCAGCGCCCCGGCCGACGACCTGGCTGAGCGAGGCCAGCCCGTTCGCGGCCATCCGCTGGACGAGGCCGGCCTTGATGCGATCCACCAGCCCTGGCCCGTCATAGACCAGCGCCGAATAGAGCTGGACCAAGCTCGCACCGGCCTCGATCTTGGTCCAGGCGGCCTCGGCGGAATCGACGCCGCCGACGCCGACCAGGGGAAGCGTGTCGCCGACGCGGAGGCGGGTCTGGGCCAGCATCCGGGTCGCAGGGCCGAACAGCGGCCGGCCGGAGAGCCCGCCGGTCTCCCGGGCGAGGGTCTTCTCCCGCAGGCTCTCGGGCCGGGCCACCGTGGTGTTCGAGACCACCAAAGCCTGGACCCCGCGCTTCAGCGCCGTGGCGCAGATCGCGTCGAGGGCATCCAGCGCGAGGTCGGGGGCGATCTTCAGGAGTACCGCCGCCTTGGCGCCGGCCGCGTCCCGGGCTTCGACGGTGCGGGCGAGCAGTTCGTCGAGGAAGGCCTCGCCCTGCAGGTCGCGCAGGCCCGGCGTATTGGGCGATGACACGTTGACGGTGACGAAATCGACCAGGGGCGCCAGGGTCCCGGTGCAGGCGACGTAATCGGCCAGCCGGTCGGTGGAGTCCTTGTTGGCCCCGATATTGACCCCGACGAGGCCGGGCCGGCCAGCCCGGGCCCTGAGCCGCGCCGCCACCGTCGCCAGCCCTTCGCTATTCAAGCCGTAGCGGTTGATCACCGCCCGGTCGGCCGCGAGGCGGAACGCTCGCGGCTTCGGGTTGCCGGGTTGCGGCCGCGGCACCACGCCGCCGACCTCCACGAAGCCGAAACCGAGGCCGAGCATCGCGTCCGGCACCCGGGCCCCCTTGTCGAAGCCGGCCGCGAGGCCGACCGGATTGGGGAAACGGCGCCCGAGCAGATCCACGGCGAGGCGCGGGTCGTCCGTGGCGGGCTTACCCGGGGGCAGCAGCGCGAGGGCGCGCAGGGTCAGGTCGTGGGCGCTCTCGGCATCGAGGCGAAGCAGCAGCGGGCGGACCAGCGGGAAGGCGGCGGCGATCATGCGCGCGGGAGTCCCGCCGGCAGGACATGCTGCCCATCCGGCCCGAGGGGCAGATCCTCCACCGACGCCACCGCCGTGAGAGGCAGGTCACCGTAGAGGTGCGGGAACAGAGCGCCGCCGCGCGACGGCTCGTAGACCAGGGCCGCGCCCAGGGTCTCGGCCTCCACGGCGATCAGCAGCAGGTCGGCCTGGCCGGCGAAATGGCGGTCCGCCGTCTCGGCGGTCTGCGCGGCGGTGGAGAAGTGGATGAAGCCGTCGGCCCGGTCGACGGGCGCCCCGGTGAACCGGCCCGCCGCCTCGGCCTCGCGCCAGAGCGCACGCGGACAGATCTTGTAGATGAGCGGCATCGGCATTCCCTGGAAAGCGCAGGGTCCATAGCCCATCGCTCCGGGGACCGGAACCAGGGCCGAAGGAGCGTGCGCGCCGATCAATCCCACCGGTCCTGTCGCAGGAGCCGTTTCGAGGCGGCTGCGACGGCAGACCGGAGACCAACCCCGTCATCCCGGGGCCGCGAAGCGGAGCCCGGGATCCGGAGAGACATGCCGCGCAAGGTTGAACTCTCGGCGGTTCTGGATCCCGGGCTCGCCTGCGGCGCCCCGGGATGACGGGGTGGATCCTGGATACGGCCTCGGACATGCGGAATCCGCAGCAGGCCTGTCTCCGGACGACACGCCCACCGGAGACCGCGCCATCCGCCGGCAACACACGGAAACCAGATCGATTCCAACGGCGATTGCATTCTGTAGGTTGTAGTTCTACTTTCCTACGACTAGGCTGAGCGTCACAGAACCGTGTCCGAAACGGGTCACTCGGGCCGGCTCGTGGCGGTCTTCAATATACCGCGCTCCTCGGGTGATTTCAGTCCGAATCCTCCGGGGAGACTGCCTCTGTGCCTCCGCGGCAGCCGGCAGCCGGCTGGCGAGACGGGGGTGCCGGCCCGCTCACGTTGAGCCTTCGAGCCCGACATGCTGTCTCACGAGCAGATCTGGAACGCCATCGACCGCCTGGCGGAGCGACACGGCTACTCCGCCTCCGGTCTCGCCCGCCGCGCGGGCCTCGATGCGACGAGCTTCAACCGTTCCAAGCGGATCGGCGCCGACGGGCGCAAGCGCTGGCCCTCCACGGAATCGGTCTCGAAGGTGCTGGCCGCCACCGGCGCAAGCCTCGACGAGTTCCTGCGCCTGATCGAGGCCCGGGAGATCCCGGCCCGCACCATGGTGCCGCTGATCGGCCTGACCCAGGCCGGGGCCGGACGCCTGTTCACCGATGAGGGCATGCCCACCGGCGGGGCCGGCTGGGAGGAGATCGAGTTCCCCGACCTGGGCGAGGAGCGCGCCTTCGCGCTGGAGATCCAGGGCGATTCCATGCAGCCGCTGTTCCGCGACGGGGACGTGCTGATCGTGTCGCCCACCGCCAGCGTGCGCAAGGGCGACCGTGTCGTGGTGCGCCTCCACGGTGGCGAGGTCCTCGCCAAGGAGTTGCGGCGGCGTACCGCCCGGACCGTGGAGCTGGTCTCGCTCAATCCGGAGCACGAGGACCGGGTCCTCAATATCGGCGAGGTCGCCTGGATGGCCCGGGTGATGTGGGTCCGGCAATGAGAGTCACCGCGCTCCGGGGTTGAACCCGTCCCCCTTGGCCGCGCCGCGGTTCGCCGCTATCGCGGGCCTCGCCGCGGGTTTCCCGCACCCGCTCAGCTCGGACGCAGGATGACGCAGCCCGGGACGGATCACGGCGAGGCGGGCGGCCCGCTCACGGCGCAGGCCCGCGCACTTCTCGATGCGCTGCCCACGCCCAGTCTTCTCGTCGATGCGCAGGGTCGCGTCCGGTACGCCAACCCGGCCTTCGAGCGCCTGACCGGTCATCCGGCGCAGGCGTTTGCCGAACGCGGCCTCGAGCCGATCCTGGCGAGCCGCGGGTCGGCGCCCGATCTCTCGGGCGACGCACCGCAGGAATTCCTGGCGCAGCGGTCGGACGGGACCAGCTTCTGGGCGAGCCTTACCTTGGGGCAGCTCCCCGGGAGCGATGCGACGATCGGCCAGATGCTCGACGTCACGGCACGGCGCGAGGCCGAGGGGGCGCTGGCTCTATCGCGGCAGCGCGAGGCCCTGGGCTTGCTGACCAACAGCGTCGCCCACGAATTCAACAACTTCCTGCAGATCCTGATCGGCTACATCGACGGGCTGAAGCGCCGCCTGGGCGACCGGCCCGAGCCGTTCATCCAGCGGGCGCTCGTCCGCTCGGCCGACGCCACCGAGCGGGCCGCGATCCTCACGCGCCAGCTCCTGGCCTATTCGCGCCGGATCGCCCCGGACGTGCGCGCCGTGGACCTCGATGCCATCGTTGCGGAGCTGGCGGGACGCCTCGCGCCGGACTTCCCGGCCGGGATCCGCCTCGTGGTGAACCCGACGCCGGGGCTGCCCCGGGCGATCAGCAACCCGACGCAGATCGAGTTCGCCCTGCGGCATCTGGTCGCCAATGCCTGCGAGGCCATGCCGGCGGGCGGGACGCTCACGCTCTCCACCTTCCGGGTCGATCCGAGCGACCGGGCTCTGCACCAGCCGGGGCCGGGCACCGTGGGGATCCAGGTCAGCGATACCGGGCCGGGCATGTCGCCCGAGATGCTGGCCCGGGCGCTCGCGCCGTTCCAGACCAGCCACGAGGCGGGACGGGGCGCGGGCCTCGCCATCGTGCACGGCCTGATGAAGCGCCAGAACGGCACGATCACCCTGGACAGCCAGCCCGGCGAGGGCACCCGGGTGCGCCTCGGCTTCCCGGCTGCGCCGGACCGGACGCTGCACTGACGCGACGGTCGGCGACAAACGTCATCACGACGCCGAGAGGCGCGGACTAAAACCCGCGCTGAGCCGTCACCATATAGTCGTCGGCGGTTTCCGCCACTCGGTTCTCGTCCTCAGAGGCGCGTACATGCTCACCCAATTCTCGCGTCGTCGGCGCACGGCCGCCTTCCTGGCGCTCGCTGCTGCCTTGACCGTCGCGGCGCCCGTCGCGGAAGCCCGTCCGGGCGGCGGCGGGTCCTTCGGTTCGCGCGGCTCGCGGACCTACACCGCCCCCTCCGCGACGCCCACGGCGCCGGGCGGCGGCTCGACCATGCAGCGGTCCCAGACCGCGCCGTCCCCCGGGATGTCCAATCCCGGGATGCAGGCGCCGACCGCGCCCGGTCGTCGCTTCGGCGGCGGCTTCTTTGCGGGCCTGCTCGGCGCCGGCCTGCTCGGCGCCCTGCTGGGCGGTGGCTTCTTCGGCGGCCTCGGCGGCCTCGCCTCCATGATCGGCCTGCTGTTCCAGGTCGGCCTGGTCGTGCTGGTGGTGATGCTGGCGGTGCGGTTCTTCCGCCGCCGCAGCGAGCCGGCCGGCGCCGGCGCGCCCTACGCCCGCTCGACGCTCGATGGCGGCCCCAACCAGGGCGGCCCGAATCCGGGCGGTCCGATGGGCGGCGCGGCCACCGGCGGCTCGTTCGGCGGCCAGCGTCCGGTACAGACCCGCAACGTCCAGATCGGCCCGGCCGACTACCAGGCGTTCGAGCGCCTGCTCGGCGACATCCAGGACGCCTACACCCGTGAGGATCGGGTGACGCTGGGCAACCTGGCGACGCCCGAGATGGCCGGCTACTTCGACGAGGAGCTGCGCAACAACGCGGCCCAGGGCGTGGTCAACAAGATCACGGACGTGAAGCTGCTGCAGGGCGACCTCGCGGAATCCTGGGGCGAGGACCGTACCGACTACGCCACCGTGGCGATGCGCTACGCCCTCAAGGACGTGATGGTCGACCGCGCAAGCGGCCGGGTCGTGAAGACCGAGCCCGCCCCGGAGGCCGTCGAGCTCTGGACCTTCCAGCGCCAGCCCGGCCGCGGCTGGGTGCTCTCGGCGATCCAGCAGACCCGCTGATCTGGGATTTGCCGTCCCGGCCGTTCAGGCCGGGACGCGGTTATCGAACCGGCGCCGTTTCCGCGGCGCCGGTTTTTTGTTTTTTGGGCAGATACCGGATCAAACGGCCCGGCGGCTGTAAATCCAACTCCGTCATTCCGGGGCGCCGCAGGCGAGCCCGGAAGGGCGGGGTGGTCGCTCGAGCGGCAGCGAAATGTCTGGACGCGTGGCCGGCAGCGTTACCGTCCACGCTCCGCGTCCCACAGGTTGGCCAGGGTCACGAACCCGGCCACCGGCACCTCCTCGGCCCGGGCCGTCTCCAGGATCCCGGCCGCCGCCAGCAGGGCGCCGGGCTCGGGGCTCAAGGCCTTGAGGCTCTGGCGCAGCATCTTGCGGCGCTGGCCGAACGCCGCCCGGGTCACGGCCTCCAGGGCGCCGGCCCGGCAGGGCAGGGGCTGCGCCCGGGGCAACAGCCGCACGACGCTGGACGTCACCTTCGGCGGCGGCACGAAGGCCGAGGGGCTCACGTCGAACAGGATGTCGGCCTGGGTGCGCCAGCCGCACAGCACGCCGAGACGGCCGTAATCCGCCCGGGTCTCGGGGCCGGCGACGATGCGCTCCGCGACCTCACGCTGGAACATCAAAACCGCCTGGTCCCACCAGGGCGGCCAGGCCGCGCCGTCGAGCCAGCCGGTGAGCAGCGCGGTGCCGACGTTGTAGGGCAGGTTCGCGACGATCCGGACCGGGCCGGTCCCGATCAGCGGGCGGGGATCGAACGCGAGGGCGTCGGCGTCCACGACCTCCAGCCGGCCGGGATAATGCGCCGCGATCTCGGCGAGCGCCGGCAGGGCGCGGGGATCGCGTTCGATCGCCACGACCCGGGCCGCGCCCTCGGCCAGCAGCGCGCGGGTCAGGCCGCCGGGCCCGGGGCCGACCTCGACCACGGTCACGCCGTCGAGCGGCCCCGCGGCGCGCGCGATCCGGCCGGTGAGATTGAGATCGTACAGAAAGTTCTGGCCCAGCGCCTTCCTGGGCTCCAACCCATGCCGGGCGACGACATCGCGCAGGGGCGGCAGCCCGTCTCCATCGCTCACAGCTCGTCCTCGGCGTCGAAATGCTGGGCGCCCGTGGCGCGCGGCCGCCCGGCATAGATGCTGAACGGGATGATGTCGGCGCCGCCCGGGCCGGGGCCGGTGCGGGCCGCCTCGGTGTCGGCGAGCCGCCGCGCGAGCCGCAGGGCGGCGATCAGGCTGTCGGGTCGCGCCACCCCGGTCCCGGCGATGTCGAAGGCGGTGCCGTGGTCCGGCGAGGTCCGTACGAACGGCAGCCCGAGGGTGACGTTGACGCCGTCGTCGAACGCGATGGTCTTGATCGGGATCAGCGCCTGATCGTGTGTCGGCGCGAGGGCGACGTCGTAGGTCGCCCGGGCGCGGGCGTGGAACAGGGTGTCGGCGGGCAGGGGCCCGCGGATGTCGATCCCGGCGGCCCGCAGCCGCGCCACCGCGGGTGCCAGCACGTCACGGTCCTCGTGCCCGATGGTCCCGGCCTCGCCGGCATGGGGGTTGAGCCCGGCGAGCACCAGGCGCGGCTCGGCCAAGCCGAACCGGTCGCGCAGGTCCCGGGCGACGATCCGGGCGGTCTCCTCCACCAGTTCCTGGGTAAGCAGGCCCGGCACGTCCTTGAGCGGGACGTGGATCGTCACCGGCACGACCGCGAGATCCGTACTCCAGATCATCATCACCGGACGCGGCGGCGTGCGGCCGGGGGCGACGGACAGGGCGGCCAGGAACTCGGTGTGGCCCGGATGGGCGAACCCGGCCCGGGTCAGGACGAACTTGGCGATCGGGTTGGTGACCACGGCACCGGCGCGCCCGGCCGCCACGAAAGCCACCGCGGCGGTGATCGACTCGATGACCGCGCCGGCATTGCCGGAATCCGGGACGCCGGGCTCGGCCGCCACCGTCGCGCCGCTCGGCAGCGGCACCACGGGCAGCGCCCGGGGAAACACCTCGGCAGCGGTCTCGGGATCGACCTCGGCCACCGGGACGGGCCGGTTCAGCCGGTTCGCGAGGCGCTCGATGAAGTCCGGGTCGGCCACGAGGAAGAACGGCGGCAGCGGATCCGCGCCGCCCCGTCCGAGCCAGGCGCTGAGGGCGAGTTCCGGGCCGATCCCGGCCGGGTCTCCGAGGGTGAGGGCGAGCGGCGGCATCGGGGGTCTATAGCGCCCGTGGGGCGGGGGCGCATCCTCTCGGGGCAGATCTCCGCTTCATCGCGGGAGGATGGCGGCAGACGCGTGTTTCTCTCCGCCTCAGCGGGTTACGAAATCGACCGTGCGCGAGACGCGCTTCTCTCTCCTGTCCCTTGTGGAGAGGAGGTGGAGGGCAGGGGTGGTTCCGGATGAGACGCAGCGCGGCGTCCCGGGGCCGCGCAGCGGAGCGCGGGATCCAGAGACGCCGACGTGTCGTGCTCCTGCACCGATAGCGGTTCTGGGTTCCGGGCTCGCCCGCGGCGCCCCGGAAAGACGGCGCGGGTCATCGGATCTGGGGATCACTCTGCGAGAGATAAATCGTCCACCCCGGCTAACCCGGAGCCCTTGCGGGGAGGGGACCTACGCCGTCCGCACCAACGCAAGCCAGCAACGCGTTTGTGCGGACGGCGCGTTTTCCGGTGCGGAGCCTGCCGCGACCTAGGCTCTACCCAAAAAAACCCCAGCACACTACCGCACGGTGGCGATGCCGTCCGCGGTGGTGGCGGTACCGACGTTCTGGCGCAGATCCGCTTCGCCCAGCGTCTTCAGCTCGAGGCGGAGCAGCACGGTCTGGTTGCGCTCGCGGACACCGGTCGCGGTGGCGATCGGCGAGTTGATGTAGTTGATCGAGATGGTCGTGCACTCGTCCTGGTAGCCGCCGCCGAAGCTCGCGCCGGAGAGGTAGAACCGGCCCGGGTTCTGGTAGGTGGGCACCGTGCCGATCGGGTTGGCGAGGTAGGCCGAGAGGGCATCCGTGTAGGTGTTGCGGATGTCGAGGTAGTGGGTCAGGTCCACCAGCAGCGAGCCGGAGACGAACCAGTTCGGCGTGATGTTGTAGGTGGCGCTGGCGGTCACGCCCTCGCGGTAGTGGCTGTATCCGAGCAGCGGCTGCGCCTCGTAATACGAGTAGAACGCCGAGACGGTGAGCGGCAGGAACGGCGCGAACCGCGCCGTGGCGCCGGTCTCGAGCCGGGCGACGTGGAAGTCGGACTGGTCGAACCGCGCCCGGGTGATGAACGTGATGTTCTGGTTCGGCGAGACCTGGAACCGCCCGACGAAGTCGGAGCGGCGGGTCTCCAGTCCGGAATCCAACCCGACATTGGCGATGTCGCCCCGGCGGAACGAGTTCACGCCGGCGAGCTGGATGGATTCGCCGAACATCACGTTGGTGTACCAGCCCGAGGGCGTGACCACGGAATACTGGCCGCCGAGATTGGTGCGCACGCCGCCCTCGACCCGGTCGTAGCCCGAGAACTTGTCCCATTCGAACAGGGAGGTGTCGTCGAACACCAGGCTCTGGGCGTCCTCGTTCGGCAGGCGGCCGATCCGGGTTTCGGACGGGCGTGCGATGATCTGGCCGATCGGCTCCAGGGTGTGGACGCCGAGCGCACCGAAATTGGCGACGAACGGGTAGCGGTAATCGAGCCCGACCGCCGGCATCACCCGGCCGGCGAAGCCGTCGTCGATCTTGGCGACCTGGGGGGCGAGGTCGTTCTGGTAGCCGGAGAAGCTCGGGTTGGTGAAGAACGCGTCGGTGCGCAGATACGCGAACGGCGTGAACTTCTGCCCCCAATCGTCGATGAAGCTCCGGCGCCAGGACAGTTCGGCCGAGGCGCGGGTATTGGTGCCGGCGAGCCCGTCGATGGCGCACAGGCCGCGCTGGAACACCGTGCAGGTTTGATAGAGCGGGAAGCTGACGCCGTTCACGCTCGGCGAGAACAGGTAGCTCGAGGTGCGGGGCAGACCCTGGAACTGGGTGGTCTCGCGGGTCAGGCTGGTGATGTTGGCCTGGAACCGCACTTCGCCGCCGATCTCGGCCGGGCCGTTGACGCGCTTGTCGTAGTCGATCACCGGCGCGACGATCGGCTGCTGCTTCTGCCAGTCGAAGCTCGACAGGCCCTTGAAGTAGTAGCCGCGCGCCTCGAACCACGACCGGTCGCCCTGTCCGACCAGGTAGGCCGTCGAGGTCGCCTCGCGGAAATAGTCGGTGGTGATGTTCTGGTTGCGGATTCTATAGTTGTCGAGGAACCACTTGTCGGTGACGCCGACGAGGTCCCAGCCGGTCCGCCAGCGGTCATTGATGTAGAACCGCCCCTGCGATTCCACCGAGCCGCGGAAGTCGCGCTCGCCGGCCCCCAGCGGGCTCGGGAGGAACGCCGACGGGGTCGTCTGCGAGATGCCCGACAGGCGGATGTTGTAGAAGCCGTTGTCGATCCGCTGGCGGAACTCGGCCTGGCCGAGCACGCCCTGGCGGCTCAGCAGGGTCGGGGTGATGGTCAGATCGTAGTTGGGCGCGAGGTCGACGAAGTACGGCAGCGACACACCGCGGCCGAGCGCCGTGGTCGAGATGAAGCGCGGCGTCAGGAAGCCGGTCTTGCGCTTCACGGTCGGATCCGCCGCCTCGAAATAGGGCAGGTAGGCGACCGGGATCCCGGCGATCTCCAGGGTGGAATCGTCGAAGTAGATCGTGTGAGTCTTGTTGTCGTGGATGATCTTCTTGGCGCGGATCTGCCAGAGCGGCGGCGTCTCCGGGTTGTCCTTGCACGGCTCGCAGGCGGTGTAGCTGCCGGCCTCGAAACTGGTCTGCTCGCCGTTCAGGCGCTCGGCCCTGGGCGCCGAGAACCGCGTCCGCACCGTCTCGGTCCGCCGCTCCACGGTCTGCTGGCCGCGGAACGCGTCGACGAAGCCGGTCTTGAAGTCGTCGGTCAGCTCCATGCGTGCGCCGGTCACGACGCCGCCATCGGCCTCGGTGAGGCGGACGTTGCCCTGGGCGAAGACCCGGCCGGTGCCGCGGTCGTAGCGCACGCTGTCGGCCTGGAGGGTCCGGGGACCGAAATGCAGCTCGGCGTTGCCGCGCGCGGTCACGGTGTTGTGGTCGTTGTCGTAGATCAGCTCGTTGGCCTCGACGAGCAGCTTGTCGCCCGGCAGCTTCCCGCCCGAATTGCCGAGCTTCGGCGCAGCCATCCCCTGGGCATGCGCCGAGACGCCCCCGGCCAGCGGCGCGGCGAGTGCCAGCGCGGCCAGGAGGGCCGTCTTCCGCAGGATGTGGGCAACCTTACGCAACGCGCGACCCAACCCCTGTGACGTGATCCGCCACCAACCTCACACACCCGTCTCCCGTCCCGCGATGACTCACGGGCGTCAGCCGTCTTCCTGGTACAGAAGCGTAAGCGTACCGAGAAGACTGCCTACCACGGCGGGGAACCAGGCCGCCACCGGTGCGGCGACGAGTCCGGAGGCGCCGAGCCCCTCCATGACCTGTCGGACCACGTAGAGAGCGAAGCCCGCCGCGACGCCGCCGAGGACGAGTTTACCGACCCCACCAAAGCGGAAGAACCGTAAGGAAACGGTTGCAGCCACGATCACCATGGCCAGAAACAGGACCGGCCGGGCCCACAGGACATCGTACTGCAGACGGTATCGGGTGGCGTCGAGACCGGCCCGCTCGGTCCGCGCGATGGTTGTGGGAAGTTGCCAGAAAGGCACAGATTCCGGGGGGGTGAAGCGCTGCCGGACCTGCCCGGGGTCCAAGTTCGAGGCGATCAGGTAGGTGTCGAACGACTCAGGCGGCGCGTCCGGGGCCAGCACGCGGGCGTCCGACAGCGCCCAGTAGCCGTCGTGCAGGGTGGCCTGGGCGGCCACGATCTGCTCGGCGAACTTGCCGGCCTCGTCGAAGGTGAAGACCGAAACGCCCGCCAGAGTCGTGGTGCCCTCGATGGCGGTCTCGGCCCGGATGATCGCCTCGCCGTCCAGGCCGCGCTGGCGGATCCAGAGATCCTTGCCGGACCCCGCCTTGGTCGACTTGGCGAAGATCTTGGCCTCGATCTCGGTGGAGCGCTGCTTCAGCAGGGCCGAGACCGGGTTGTATATGCCGACGGCCACGGCCCCCAGCGCCAGGGCCACGAAGAAGCCGGGCTGGAGGAACTGCCAGGCCGAGATCCCGGCCGCGCGCGCGACCACCAGTTCCAGCTTGCGCGAGAGCTGCAGCAGGGCTGCCATCGAGCCGAACAGCACCGCGAAGGGCAGCACGCCCTCGGCCACCGCCGGGGTGCGGTAGAGCGAGAGCAGCGCCATCAGCCCGGTGGAGGCGCCCTCGGCCTCGCCGGCCCGGCGCAGGAGCTCGACGAAGTCCAAGGTGTAGACCAGCGCGAACACGGTGACGAACACACCGAGCACCGTGCGGGCGAACCGGGCGGCGAAGTAGCGCCCGAGGGTCGGACCGATCAGCATCGTGGGCTCAGCGTGCCGGGGCGAGGCGCGGGGCGCGGAACAGGGCGCGCACCGCGCCCGCCACCGCGGCATTGAAGGCGCGCACCCGCGGGCCGAAGAAGATCAGCAGGCCGGACAGCGCGATCGCCAGGAGCGGGACACCGTAGATCGCCGCCACCGCCCCGGCGCTGCGCGCGGCGGCGCTCACCGCGGCGAAGCCGGCGATCCGCAGGGCGACCACGGCCAGGATCGCCCCGGCGACCGCGAGCCCGCGGCCCTGCCGGGTGGTGCGGGGATCGCCGAGCGCCGCGAAGGCGATGAACACCAGGGCCAGCGGATAGAGGCAGGCCGACAGCCTATCGTGCAGCTCGGCCCGGAACCGGCCCTTCTGCAGCTTGTAGTAGCCCTCGGTCTGGTCGGGGAACAGCAGCTGCGAGGTCGAGCGCTCGCGCGGCTTGTAGATCGTGTCGGCATCCGGGGGCGCGAAGGCCGCGAGGTCGATCGTGTAGCGCTCGAAGGTCAGGATCGAGGAATCGCGCGAATCTTTCTGCTGCTGGTGGACGCTGCCGTTCTCCAGGACAAGGAAGCTCTGCCCGTCGATGTCGACGGCGTTGCCGCGGTCGGCGAGGTAGACCTTGGTCTTCCCGGCCTCGCGCCGGTCCTGGATGAACAGGCCCTTGAGCACGCCGCCGGGCCCGCGCTCGCGGAAGTGGAAGGTGATGCCGTTGTCGAGCTGGGTGAACTGCCCCTCCTTGACGACGTTCGCGATGAAGTCGCCCCGGACCCGGGTGATCACGTCGCGCAGCTCCTGGAAGCTCGCGGGCATCACCACCACCACCAGGAACCCCACCAGGAAGCTCACGATCAGCGCGAGCGTCAGGAACGGCCGCAGCAGCGCGCGCGGCGGCATGCCGGCGGCCGACATCACGATCAGCTCGGAATCGCCGTTGAGCTTGTTCAGCGCGTACACGGTGCCGATGAACAGCGCCACGGGCGCGATCACCACCACCAGCGTCGGCAGCGACAGCCCGGTCACGAACAGGAAGACCAGGAGGGTCTGGCCCTTGGCGGTCACCAGATCGAGCTCGCGCAGGGCCTGCGTCAGCCAGATCGTGCCGGTGAGGCCGATCAGGCACGCGAGGCTCGCGCCCAGGGCGATCCGAAAGATGTAGCGCTCGATCTGCCTCATTGGCCCGGCAGTTCCGCCCGTCCTCTCGCGCCCTCATGGGCCAGGGAACCGACAAAAGGGGCGATTCCAGGGCTGCTGCGTCGCGTTGCGTTTGCCGCCTCAGCGGCTACACAAGGCGGATCACGCCTTGCGGCATGGCCCAAGCGTGGGAACGGCTGCGGAACATTGGGCAGGACGACGGGTATGGCGGACGGTATCGAGATCGGTTTCGGACCCCTGGAGCAGAGTGGCCAGGGCCCGGGGGGAACGGGCGATCTCGTGGTGTTCGTCGGCGACGACCTCGCCCTCGGCTCGGCGGCCCGGGCGGCGCTCGGCGCCGCGGGTGCCGACCTCGTGGCGAAGGCCGCGGCCTCGGAGAAATTCAAGGGCCGCTCGCTCAGCGCCATGAGCCTGCCGACGCCGGCGGGCGTCAGCGCCGACCGGCTCGTCGTGGTCGGGCTCGGCTCCGAGAAGGACCGGGCCAAGACCGACTGGCCGGCGCTCGGCGGCTTCACCGCCGGCAAGGTCGCGGGCCGGGCGGCCCGGGTGGTGCTCGACTGGCCGGGCACGAATGTCAGCGCCGCGCAGGCCGGCGAGTTCGCGCTGGGCGCGCGCCTGCGGGTCTACGCCTTCGACCGCTACAAGACCAAGAAGAAGCCCGACGCCGAGGACAAGAGCGGCACCACGCTCACCCTCCTGCTCGCCGAGCACGGCACGGCCTCCCGCGAGGGCGAGGGCGCCCGGACCCTGTCCGAGGGCGTGATCCTGGCGCGCGACCTCGTGAACGAGCCGCCGAACGTGCTCTTCCCGGAAGAGTTCGCCCGGCGCGCCTCGGAGCTGTCGAAGCTCGGCGTCGAGATCGAGGTGATCGAGCCGGCGCGTATGCGCGAACTCGGTATGGGCGCGCTGCTCGCGGTGGCGCAGGGCTCGGTCCGCGAGCCGCGCATCGTGATCATGCGCTGGAACGGCGGCCCCGCCGGCGAGGCACCGGTCGCCTTCATCGGCAAGGGCGTGGTGTTCGATTCCGGCGGCGTCTCAATCAAGCCGGGCGGCGGCATGGAGGACATGAAGGGCGACATGGGCGGCGCGGCCGCCGTGGTCGGCGCGCTCCACGCGCTTGCCAGCCGCAAGGCCCGGTGCAACGTCGTCGGCGCCATCGGCATCGTCGAGAACATGCCGGACGGCGGCGCCTACCGCCCGTCCGACATCCTGACCTCCATGTCCGGCCAGACCATCGAGGTCATCAACACCGACGCGGAGGGCCGCCTCGTGCTCGCCGACGTGATCACCCACGTGGTCCGTAGCGCCAAGCCGAAGGCGATGGTCGATCTCGCGACGCTGACCGGGGCGATCATCGTGGCGCTCGGCCAGGACATCGCCGGGATGTTCTCGAACGACGACGCGCTGGCCGCCAACATCAACGCTGCCGGCGAGGCCACGGGCGAGAAGGTCTGGCGGATGCCGCTGATCCCCGCCTACGACAAGGCGATCGATTCCAAGTTCGCCGACATGAAGAACACCGGCGGCCGCCACGGCGGCGCCGCCACCGCGGCCTCGTTCATCAAGCGCTACGTCGAAGAGGTGCCGTGGGCGCATCTCGACATCGCGGGCGTGGCGATGTCGTCGAACGCCAGCGAGATCAACCGCAGCTGGGGCGCGGGCTGGGGCGTGCGCCTCCTCGACCGGCTGGTGCGCGACCATTACGAGGCGCGGTGAGGCGGATCATCTGTCTGAGCCGCTCAGCGTCGGAGATGCCGTCGTCTGGTCTATGGACGGCAGCCTGACAGACCCATTTTGTCATTCCGGGGCGCCGCATGCGAACCCGGAACCCATAATCGCCGACGCGGCCAGGTTTCGATCGGTCGGTGGCTATGGATCCCGGGCTCCGCTGCGCGGCCCCGGGATGACAAGGTGGGTGCCCAGGTGCCAGCATGATCCGGACGCCGGCAACGGAACGATCGTTTGATAGGGGCGCGCCCTGTGCAGTCCGTTGCGCGTGACCAGACCCATGCGTCTGTGGCCGATCTGAGAAGGATGCTCCTGGCCGCAGCCCCGATCCTGGCCGCGCTCGCGGCGCTGGCGCTGGTGACCGTCACCGGCTTCAGCCAGCGCTCCGCCGTGCCGGAGGCGTTCGAGCCCTGGATCTACGGCTACTTCATCGCCCGCTATCCGCTCTTCGCCTTCGCGCTCGTCTACGGGATCGCGCAACTCGCGACGGTCGCGGCGGGGCCGGGGCCGGCCTCGGCATTCCGACGGATCCTGTTCGCGTCGCTCGGCACCGCGGCCCTCGCTGTGATCGGTCTCTACCCGACCTTCGGAGGCCTGATCCTGCGCGGCGGCTACGCCACCGGCGGGATGGCGTTCCTGACCTATCAGCCCCTATGGCTGGCCTATGGGCTCGGCGCCGGCGTCGCGGCGGCGATTTTCGGCGGCACCCTCGGCCTGTTCGCTCTGGCCGCCAACCGGCCCCTGCGCCCGCGTCTGCGGCGGATCGGGGCCGGATTGCTGGCGTACCTGGCCCTCTGGTTCGGCGCCGGCGTGATCGGGCTCGCGGTCCCGCTGGGGTTCGGATCCTGGCCGCTCCGGGGCCTGCGCCTGCCCGAGGCCGGCCTTGCCGCGCTGCTCCTTTCCGTCGCCGCCCTGCCGCACGCCGCGCTGACGACATTCAGCCGGCTACGTCGGACCGCCTGACGGCGGCGCCTTGCTAGTGGCGGTGGGTTCGCCCACAGTCGGGGGGTTCTGCGTAGGGACGAGACCCGACCGTCGAGAGTCGGGCTCGCGGGAGACGACGCGATGCGCGAGGCCAGCGTAATCGAGCACGGTGCGACGGCACGCACGCACGGGTCCGAGATGGATCCGGCGTTCGCACGGCTTTCCCCCCGTCCCTGGCTCGCCGCCTATCCGCCGGGGGTCCCGGCCGAGATCGACGTCGACAGCCTCGGTACGCTGGTCGACCTGTTCGAGACCAGCGTCTCGGCCTTCGCCGACCGCCCGGCGATGCTCTGCTTCGGCTCGACCCTGACCTATGCGGGCCTCGGCAAGCAGGCGCGCGCCCTGGCGGCCTGGCTGCGCGCCCAGGGGCTGGCGAAGGGCGACCGCGTCGCGATCATGCTGCCGAACGTGCCGGCCTACGCGGTGGCCCTGTTCGGCGTGCTCTCGGCCGGCGGGACTGTGGTCAACGTCAACCCGCTCTACACGCCCCGGGAATTTTCCCAGCAGATCAACGATTCGGGCGCTCGCTTCCTGATCGTCCTCGAGAATTTCGGCGCGACCGTCGCGGCGGCTCTGGCCGACGTGACGCTGGAGCGCGTCCTCCTGGTCGGCCCCGGCGACGGCCTCGGGCTCAAGGGTCAGGTGATCAACCTGGCTAGCCGCCACGTGCGCAAGGCCGTGCCGCCGTTCCAGCTGCCCGACGGGCTGGCGCTGCCGTTCACGACCGCCCTGCGCCGGGGCAGCGGCATGCCGCACGCCTCGGTGCCGGTCGCGCCGGAGGATCTGGCGTTCCTCCAATACACCGGCGGGACAACGGGCGTGGCCAAGGCGGCGATGCTCAGCCACCGCAACATCATGGCCAACGTCGAGCAGTCGCAGGTCTGGTTCAACTCGAAGGATCCGAGCATCCTCCGCTGCGCCGTCACGGCCTTGCCGCTCTACCATATTTTCGCGCTGACGGCCTGCTTCTTCCAGTTCATGCGCAACGGCGGGTCGTGCCTGCTGATCCCCAATCCGCGCGACTGCGACGGCATGGTGAAGACCCTCAGCCGCCACCGCTTCACGTGCCTGATGGGCGTGAACACGCTGTTCAACGTGCTGATCAACCACCCCAAGATCGGCACGGTCGACTTCTCGAACCTCGACTTCGTCGTCGGGGGCGGGACGGCGGTGCAGCGGCCCGTGGCCGAGCGCTGGAAGGCGCTCACCGGCAACACCATCCTGGAGGGCTATGGCCTGTCGGAGACCTCCCCGGTGGTGAGCGCCAACCCGCCCGGCATGACGGAGTTCTCCGGGACGATCGGGTTCCCGTTCCCGTCCACCGAACTCTCGATCCGCGACGCCGCCGGCAAGCCGGTGCCGCCGGGCCAGCCGGGCGAGATCTGCGTGCGCGGGCCCCAGGTGATGCGCGGCTACTGGAACCGGCCGGATGAGACCGCGCGCGCGATGACGCCGGACGGCTTCTTCCGCACCGGGGACGTCGCCGTGATGGAGCCGGACGGCCAGATCAAGATCGTCGACCGGATGAAGGACATGATCCTCGTCTCGGGGTTCAACGTCTATCCGAACGAGGTCGAGGAGGTGCTGGCGGCCCATCCGGCGGTTCTGGAATGCGCGGTGGTCGGCGCGCCGAGCGAGGAGACCGGCGAGATGGTGGTCGCCCACGTGGTGATGAAGGATCCGGCGGTCTCCATCGACGCCCTGCGGGCGCATGCCCGCACCCAGCTCACCGGCTACAAGGTGCCCCGCCGGGTGGTGCTGCACGATGCCTTGCCCAAGACCAATGTCGGCAAGGTGCTGCGCCGGGTCCTGCGCGACGAGACGCCGCCCGGCTGAGCGTGCCCGCGGCGGATCGTCGTCGGCCGCGCACGTAACCGCCTGCCCCGATCGCCGAATGGTGAGACTGCGGCGGTTGTACCCCTGTCGGCGCAGACCGATCTGTGGGCTGTTCGCGCGGGACAGGCGAGGAGAAGCGATGTTGATCCGGAGCAGGCGCGGGTGGGAGATCCCGGAGACCGAGGCCACGCCCGAGGCCGTCTTCCTGAATCGCCGGGCACTGATCGGAGCCGCCGCCGGGCTGGCCGCCGGATCCGTCCTGGGCGGTCGCTCCGCCTTCGCGGCCGCCGGTGATGCGGCGCTCTACCCGGCGCCGAGCAACCCGGCCTACACGCTGGACCGGCCGCTGACGCCGGAGCAGTTCAGCGGCGCATACAACAACTTCTACGAGTTCGGCACGTCCAAGACGGTGCTGCCGGCCGCCAACGCCCTCAAGACCCAGCCCTGGACGCTGAAGATCGACGGCCTTGTGGAGAAGCCGTTCGAGATCGGCGTCGAGGACCTGATCCGGAAGATCGGCCTTGAGGAGCGGCTGTACCGTCACCGCTGCGTCGAGGCCTGGTCGATGTCGGTGCCGTGGACGGGGTTTCCCCTGTCGAAGCTCGTGGCGCTCGCCAAGCCCGGCTCCGGAGCCAAGTATATCCGGTTCGAGACCTTCATGGACAAGGCGATGGCACCGGGCCAGCGCGCGTTCTACTATCCCTGGCCCTACACCGAGGGGCTGACCCTGGCCGAGGCCGGAAACGACCTCGCCTTCGTGGTCACGGGCGTCTACGGCAAGCCGCTGCCGAACCAGTTCGGCGCGCCGATCCGCATCGCGGTGCCGTGGAAATACGGGTTCAAGTCGGCGAAGTCGCTGGTCAAGATCTCGTTCACCGCCGACCGACCCAAGACGTTCTGGGAGGGCCTGCAGGCCTCGGAGTACGGCTTCTGGGCCAACGTGAACCCGGCGGTGCCGCATCCGCGCTGGAGCCAGGCCTCCGAGCGGGTCCTGGGCACCGACGAGCGGGTGCCGACGCTGATCTACAACGGCTACGGCGAGCAGGTCGCCGGGCTGTACAAGGGGCTGGAGGGCGAGCGGCTGTTCCTGTGAGGGACGACTAGATCCCATATGGCCTGGGCGCCTTGGTGGGGGTCTCAGGGGCGAAGCCCCTGAGACTTGCAGGGCGGAGCCCTGCACCCGCAAAAGATCGACGATCTTGTGAAACCGGACCTATCATCGACCGCGCAATGGCCGGTCAGTAGGTCCAGCGCTGCGCCTTCGAAACCAGGAAGTCGCGAAACGCCTGCACCCGGGCGACCGAGCGCATCTCCTCGGCGTAGACCAGGTAGCTCTCGAGGCTCGGCATCTCGGTGTCGCGCAGCACCTGGGTGAGCTGCTGGTCGCCGTCCACCGCGTAGTCGGGCAGGATGCCGATGCCGGCGCCGGCTTCCATGGCCCGTTGGAGCGCGCCGATGTTGTTCACCGTCAGGTGGACGCTGCGCCGGTCGCGGCCCTCACGCCCGGCATCGGCCAGCCAATGGGCCGCCAGCAGGTAGGAGGGCTCGTTGCCGCCGAACGAGACCAGGCGGTGATTGTCCAGTTCCTCGATGGTCTTGGGCTCGCCGAAGCGCTTGACGTAATCGACGCTGGCGAACGCGTGGTAATGCACGGTGAACAGCCGGCGCTGGATCAGGTCCGGCTGGGCCGGGCGACGCATGCGGATCGCCACGTCCGCCTCCCGCATGGCAAGGTCGAGCTCCTCGTTGGTCAGGATCAGCTCGATCCGCACATCGGGGTAGAGGTCCAGGAATTCGCCGACCCGTTGCGACAGCCACGAGGTGCCCAGCCCCACCGTGGTGGTCACCTTGAGGTCGCCGGTCGGCCGCTCGGAAGTCTCCACGAGGCGCGCCCGGGTGTTCTCCAGGCGCAGCTTCATGTCCCGGGCGGCGCGGAACAGCAGGTCGCCCTGCTCGGTCAAGATCAGGCCGCGGGCGTGGCGGTGGAACAGCGGCGCCTTCAGCTCACGTTCCAGGGCGCTGATCTGGCGACTGACCGCCGATTGGCTGAGGCCGATATCGTCGCCCGCCTTGGTGAAGCTGCCCGCCTCTGCGACGTTCAGGAAGATCCGGATCTTGTCCCAATCCAAGGCGAGAACCCCCACCACCGCGAATCCGCATTCGATGCGCGGCCCGCGCCGGGCCGGTGCTGCATCAGGCGTAGCACCGAGCGATCCGCACGCGGCCGACGCCGCGCGGACGCGGCCGGCGCTGCTGGGGCATGCAAGGTTTGCAGCCCTGCCCGGTCAGAACCCCTATGCGCCCGGCGCATGGTCCGACGCAAGGGTTCAGATCGCGAAGTTGTTGACAGGACTTTGGTCCAAGAGCGCCGAAGCCTTGGCGCTGCGTGGTCTCACTCGGCGGCAGCGGCCTGGATCGGGCTCTCGCCGATCTCCAGGTTGGCGAGGAACTTCTCGGCCTCCAGGGCAGCCATGCAGCCCATGCCGGCAGCCGTGATCGCCTGCCGGTAGACGTCGTCGGTCACGTCGCCCGCAGCGAACACGCCGGGGATCTCGGTCTCGGCGGTGCCCGGTCGCACCGATAGGTAGCCGCCGTGGCGCATGGGCAGCTGGCCCTCGAAGATCGCGGTGGCCGGCTGGTGACCGATCGCCACGAACACGCCGTCGGCGGGCACGTCGCTGATCTCGCCCGAACGCGGATCCTTGAGCCGGACATGGGTGACCGTCGGAGCCGGCTTCTGCACGCCGCAGATCTCGGCGATCTCCCGGTGCCACAGCACGGTGACGTTCGGGTGCTTGAATAGCCGCTCCTGCAGGATCCGCTCGGCCCGGAAGCTGTCCCGGCGGTGCACCACCGTGACCTTCTTGGCGATGTTGGCGAGGTACAGCGCCTCCTCGACCGCGGTGTTGCCGCCGCCGACCACCACGACTTCCTTGCCGCGGAAGAAGAAGCCGTCGCAGGTCGCGCAGGCCGAGACGCCGCCGCCCTGGAACGCCGCCTCGGAGGGCAGGCCGAGCCACTTGGCCTGGGCACCGGTGGCGATGATCAGCGCATCGCAGGAATAGGTCTCGCCCGAATCGGCCTCCAGCCGGAACGGCCGCTGCTTGAGATCCACCGACGTGATGTATTCCGAGACGATCTTGGTCCCGACATGCTCCGCCTGCAGCCGCATCTGCTCCATGAGCCACGGCCCCTGGATCGCCTCGGCGAAGCCCGGGTAGTTCTCGACGTCCGTGGTGATCATCAGCTGGCCGCCGGGTTGGAAGCCGGAGATCAGCAGCGGCTCGACCATCGCGCGGGCGGCGTAGACCGCGGCCGTGTAGCCGGCCGGGCCGGATCCGACGATCACGAGCTTGGCGTGCGTGTGGGCCATCTCTCTCGTTCCCTTCAGGTCAGTCCGGTCGCGCGGTGCGCAGCGTAAGCCTTGGCGAGCGCCTCGGCTATCACCGGGGTCGCATCGATCGGCTTGTAGGGCAGATCGACTAAGCGACCGGTGAACGGCCGCAGCGCCCCGGCGATCGCCAGGCCGGCGAACATCCGCCGATGCCGGATATAGGTACGCGGCAGGTCGAACAGCAGAACGGGTGCGCCGGTCGCCACCGCCTCGCTGACCATGTTGGCCGAATCGGAGGTGACCACGATCGCCTCGGCGAGCGCCAGCATGGCGACGTAGGGGTTGTCGCCGGTGCCGTCCCAGAGGAAGCCCCCGGTCTCGGCCGTGAGCGTCTTGACCGCGTCGCGCAGCGGGTTGGGCGTGCGCCGGGAGATCGTCACCATCAGCCGGCAGCCCTGGTCGATCAGGCTGCGCAACTCGCCCACGAGGCGCTGCATGTCGGTCTTGCGGTAGCTCAGGTGCCGGCTGTCGCCGCCCACCAGCACCGCCACGCGCGGCCCGTCGAGGTTCGCGAGCCGCGGATCCGGGTTGGCCCGGGCCGCCTCCAGCCGGGCGGCGGTGACCAGGTGCGGCGCCGTCAGGGTCGTGAAGACGTTGGGGCCGCGCAGGTCGTCGTAATCCGGCACCCAGATGAAGTCGGCGCTGTCCGCCCCGGTCCGCGGATCCTTGAGGAACGCCGTGAAGGTCCGCCCGTCGGTCGCGCGCCGCAGCGCCCGGAGATACGGCACCGCCCGGCGGCCCGAGGCGATCAGCAGGTCGGGGTAGGGCCCGGACAGGGCGCCGTTGCGGCGGCGCGGGCTCTCGCGCGGGTCGATCGGCCCCCACGGGGCGACCCATCCGAATGGGCCGGCGGCCGGGACCTGGCGGATCTCGAACGGGACCCCGAGGGTTTCGGCGATGCCGACGCACTGGTTCTCGTCGCCGGCCTTGCCGTCGGTGATGATCCAGGCCCGGGCCTGCGACAGTTCGGGAGGGGGCTCGCGCCGCACGGATGTCTGATCCAGCGAGGCGGGCGTCGCCTCCGGCACGTCGATGCTTCTCATCGGGAACGCCTTACACCGCGGGCCGGGCCGGGGCTAATTCCGCGGCAGGTCGCGGGCGAGCCACTGGGCGTAGATGTCGGCGATCGCCGCCAGCCGCCGCGCCTCGAAATCGGGGGCGTACCACGCGCCGCCGTAGCTCGACGGGGTCGCGGTCATCTGCGGGTAACGCCCGAGCACCTGCCCGTTGCGGCCGACGAGAAGCGCCTCCCCCTCCAGGTAGTCGGTCTCGAAATTGCCGCCCCGGCCGCGCATCGCGCCGCCGCCGACATAGGGGCGCAACGACAGCGCCGTCACGACCACCACCAGACGCGGTCCGGCGCCGCCGATCCGCCCCGCGAAAGTCTTGCGCAGGGCCGCGCTCAGGTCGGCCGCGAGCGCGTCGGCCTGGAGGCCGGCGCCCTTGTCCCGCAGGGGCCGCACGTCGACCCGGACGTCGGAGAAGGTCGCGGTCGGCGGAAAATCGCCGGCCGCCGAGGCCGGCACCAGCCCGCACAGCAGGAGGAGGCCGGCGAGCCAGCTCCGGGCATACGCGCGCATCGCGCTCAGCCGCCGAACTGGACGCCGACGACCTCGTACGACTTGCCGCCGCCCGGCGTCGTCACCTCGACCGTGTCGCCGACACCCTTGCCGATCAGCGCCCGCGCGATCGGGGACGTGATCGAGACCCGGCCCGCATGCACGTCGGCCTCGGGCTCGCCCACGATCTGGTAGGTCTTCTCCTCCTCCGTGTCGTCGTCGACGAGCTTCACGGTGGCGCCGAACTTGATCTTGTCGCCGGACAGCTTCGCGACGTCGATGATCTCGGCCCGCGCGATCATGCTCTCGAGTTCCATCACGCGTCCCTCGTTGTGGGACTGAGCCTCCTTGGCAGCGTGATACTCGGCGTTCTCGGACAGGTCGCCGTGCGCGCGGGCTTCGGCGATGGCCGCGACGATGCGCTGGCGCTCCACCTGCTGGCGGTGCTTCAGCTCCTTCTCGAGAGCCGCGAAACCGCGCACCGTGATCGGAACCTTGTCTATCGTCATCGTCTCGCGCCACAATGAAGAGGCCCGGCCGAGAGTGAAGCACTCTCCCCGGGCCACGAAGTTAAGTCAGCGGGACCCTGAGGCTCAGGCCGCAAAGTATTCTTGCAAGGCGCGAACCTGGAGATCGCCTTCTAGATAGGCCTTGATCCCTTCGGCCGCAGCCATCGCGCCGGCTAGAGTGGTGTAATACGGCACCTTATGCAAGAGGGCCGCGCGGCGGAGCGAGCGCGAGTCCGACAGCGCACCCGCGCCCTCCGTCGTGTTCAACACGAGCTGGATGTCACCGTTCTTGATCGAGTCGACCACGTGCGGCCGGCCCTCCAAGACCTTGTTGACGCGCTCGGCCGGCACGCTGTTCTCGACCAGGTATCTCTGCGTCCCGCCGGTGGCCAGGATCGAGAAGCCGAGTTCCGACAGCAGCTTCACGCTCGGCAGGATCCGGGCCTTGTCGGCGTCGCGCACCGAGACGAACACGGTGCCGGAGCGCGGCACCTGCGTGCCCGAGCCGAGCTGGCTCTTGGCGAAGGCCACGCCGAAGCTGGCATCGAGGCCGATCACCTCGCCGGTGGAGCGCATCTCCGGTCCGAGCAGGACGTCGACGCCGGGGAAGCGCGCGAACGGGAACACCGCCTCCTTGACGGCGATGTGGGCCAATTCCTTGCGCTTGAGGCCGAAGCTCGCGAGCTTCTCGCCGGCCATCACCCGGGCGGCGATCTTGGCGATCGGCTCGCCGATAACCTTGGCGACGAACGGCACGGTGCGGGAGGCGCGCGGGTTCACCTCCAGCACGTAGATGTCGCCGTCCTTGATCGCGTACTGCACGTTCATCAGGCCGCCGACCTTGAGCGCCAGCGCCATCGCGGTGGTCTGGCGCTCCAGCTCGGCGATGGTCTCCGGGGAGAGCGAGCGCGACGGCAGGGAGCAGGCGGAATCGCCGGAGTGGATGCCGGCCTCCTCGATGTGCTCCATGATGCCGGCGATGAACACGTCCTGCCCGTCGCAGACGGCGTCCACGTCGATCTCCACGGCGTCCGACAGGTAGCGATCGAACAGCAGCGGGTTCTTGCCCAGCACCGTGTTGATCTGCCCGGTCTTGTCGTTCGGATAGCGTGCGACGACGTCGGACGGGATCAGACTCGGCAGCGTGCCGAGCAGGTAGTCGGCGAACTGGCTCTCGTCGCGGATGATCGCCATGGCGCGGCCGCCCAGCACGTAGCTCGGGCGCACCACGAAGGGCAGGCCGAGTTCGGAGGCGATCAGCCGGCTCTGCTCCACCGAGTAGGCGATGCCGTTCTTCGGCTGCTTCATCCCGAGCTTGTCGAGGAGGCGCTTGAACTGGTCGCGGTCCTCGGCGAGGTCGATCGCGTCCGGCGAGGTGCCGAGGATCGGCACGCCGGCAGCCTCCAGGGCGCGGGCGAGCTTCAGCGGGGTCTGGCCGCCGAACTGCACGATGACGCCGTGGAGCGTGCCGGCCTGCCGCTCGGTCTCGATGATCTCCAGCACGTCCTCGGCGGTCAACGGCTCGAAGTAGAGCCGGTCCGACGTGTCGTAGTCGGTCGAGACCGTCTCCGGGTTGCAGTTGACCATGATGGTCTCGTAGCCGGCCTCCGACAGCGCGTAGCAGGCGTGGCAGCAGCAATAGTCGAACTCGATGCCCTGGCCGATCCGGTTCGGTCCGCCGCCCAGGATGATGATTTTCTTGGCATCCGTCGGTTGCGCCTCGTCGACGACCGTGCCGGCGAAGGGGGCGACGTAGGTCGAGTACATGTAGGCGGTCGGCGCCTTGAACTCGGCCGCGCAGGTGTCGATGCGTTTGAAGACCGGACGGATGTCGAGCGCCCGGCGCTTGGCCCGGACCTCGGATTCCTCCAACTTCGCCAGCACGGCGAGGCGCGAATCCGAGAAGCCGGCGGCCTTGAGCTGGCGGAACGCCCCGGGAGTGCCCGGCAGCCCGTGGGCCTTCACCCGGTTCTCCAGGTCGACGATCGCCTGGATCTGCTCCAGGAACCACGGATCGACCTTGCAGGAGGCGTGGACCTCCTCGTGGCTCACGCCGAGGCGCAGGGCCTGGGCGATCTTGAGCAGCCGGTCCGGCGTCGGCACGCCGAGCGCCGCCTTGATGGCGTTGTGGTCGTCGCCGCGGCCGAGGCCCTCGATCTCGATCTCGTCGAGACCGGTCAGCCCGGTCTCCAGCGAGCGCAGGGCCTTCTGCAGCGATTCCGCGAAGCAGCGGCCGATCGCCATCGCCTCGCCGACCGACTTCATGGCGGTGGTGAGCGTCGGCTCGGCGCCCGGAAACTTCTCGAAGGCGAAGCGCGGGATCTTGGTGACGACGTAGTCGATCGTCGGCTCGAACGAGGCCGGGGTCGCGCCGCCGGTGATGTCGTTGGCGATCTCGTCGAGGGTGTAGCCGACCGCGAGCTTGGCCGCGACCTTGGCGATCGGGAAGCCGGTGGCCTTGGAGGCCAGCGCCGAGGAGCGCGAGACGCGCGGGTTCATCTCGATCACGATCATCCGCCCGTTCTCGGGGTTGATCGCGAACTGCACGTTCGAGCCGCCGGTCTCGACGCCGATCTCGCGCAGCACCGCCAGCGATGCGTCGCGCATCACCTGGTATTCCTTGTCGGTGAGCGTCAGCGCGGGGGCGACGGTGATCGAGTCGCCGGTATGCACGCCCATCGGGTCGATGTTCTCGATGGAGCAGACGATGATGCAGTTGTCCGCCTTATCGCGGACGACCTCCATCTCGTACTCCTTCCAGCCGAGCACGCTCTCCTCGATCAGGACCTCGTTGGTCGGCGAGGCGTCGATGCCGCGCTCGACGATGTCGAGGAACTCCTCGCGGTTGTACGCGATGCCGCCGCCCGTGCCGCCCATGGTGAAGGACGGGCGGATGATCGCCGGCAGGCCGACCTCGGCCAGCGCGATCAGGGCCTGCCCGAGGGCGTGCTCGCTGTAGCGCTTGCGCCGCTCGGATTCGCCGGACTGCCACTTGCGCTCGAAGGCCGTGATCGCCCCGGCGCGCGCCTGCGGGTCGGCGTTGGCGGCCTCGATCCGGGCGATCTCGGCCAGAAACTTCTCCCGGTCGGCCTTCTTGGCCGCCGAGGCGTTGGCGAGCGCCGATTTCGGGGTGTCGAGACCGATCTTGGTCATCGCGTCCCGGAACAGGCTCCGGTCCTCGGCCTTGTCGATGGCCTCCGCGGTGGCGCCGATCATCTGCACGCCGTACTTGGCCAGCACGCCCATCTTCTGCAGCGACAGGGCGCAGTTCAACGCCGTCTGGCCGCCCATGGTCGGCAGGATCGCGTCGGGGCGCTCCTTCTCGATGATCTTGGCGACGATCTCCGGGGTGATCGGCTCGACGTAGGTCGCGTCCGCCATGTCCGGGTCGGTCATGATCGTCGCGGGGTTCGAGTTCACCAGGACGATGCGGTAGCCCTCCTCACGGAGCGCCTTGCAGGCCTGGGTCCCGGAATAGTCGAACTCGCAGGCCTGCCCGATGATGATCGGTCCCGCACCGACGATGAGGATCGAGGAGATGTCGGTGCGCTTGGGCATCTGCGGCCTTTTCAGGCCAAGCGCGCCCGATCGGGCACGGCTCGGATCGGCCCTGCTCCCGGACGCGCGTGGCGGGATTGTCGTTGAGCGCCGCGTTTACACGGCGGATCGGCGCATTGGAAGGCCGTGCGCGTTCGGCGATGGTGCGGGGCGTTGCAGGCGGGTCCGCGGGCCTCACGCCAGATTCAAATAGTTCTGAAGTCTTCGCCTGATGGCGAACGGCATTGCCGAGTCGTTTCCGGCTCCATAAAGCTCTTTCGATCGACGGGTCCGTCGATTGAAACGATAACAATTCGAGATTGACGATGATCAGGGAAACGTTCAGCGCGGCGATGCTTCTGCTCGGCGCGGCAGCCGGCGCACGGGCGACGGAAGTCTCCGTCAAGACGCTCAACAACGGCCCGGGCGGGATGATGGTCTTCGATCCGGCCTTCGTGAAGATTCAGCCCGGGGACACGGTCCGGTTCGTGCCGGCCGACAAGGGCCACAACGCCGAACTCATCAAGGGCATGGCGCCCGAGGGCGCGCCGACCTTCAAGACCGTGGTCGGCAAGGAGGAGGCTGTGACCTTCGACACGCCCGGCCTCTACGGCTTCAAGTGCTCGCCGCACTACATCATGGGCATGGTCGGCCTGATCGAGGTCGGCGACAAGCCGGAGAACCTCGAGGCCGCAAAGGCGGTCCAGCACGGCAAGCTCGCCGCCAAGCGCTTCGAGCCGCTGTTCGAGAAGGTGCAGTAGGGGTCCGGCGGGGGCGGCCCGCCGTCCCCGCTCAGAATCCGGCGTGAAGCGCGGCGAGCGCCCGGTCGATCGACAGGTAGAAGATTCCGAAGGCGACCAGGGCGGCGGCGGCGAATTCGAGCGCGACGTTCGAGAGCGTCTGCGACCGGCGCAGCATCTCGCGGCCGAAATACAGGGACACCCAGGCGAACGCGAGCACGGCCGGCATCGCGAACAGGTAGGACACCGTGCTCTCGACCCGGTCCAGGCCGGCGGCGGGATCGATCAGGGCGCGGATGTTGCGCACCCAGGGGGCGTAGACGGCGGCGTAGAGCGCGGTCGCCCAGGCGAGGCTGGCCGCGACACCGAGATGGAACGTGAAAGTCCGGTGCAGGCGGGAGAAGTCGTCGCGCGCCTCGTCGATGGTCATCCGGCAATCCCCCCGGACGGAACCACCATGTGCGGCCCGTCGATGGGTTCTATAAGCCGCCGGAATTCGCGGATTTTGTGACCCCGGCGCGGCCTGAATGGGACCGCGCCGACGCGGACCGATCAGGCGTCCTTCGCGGTCTCCGGCGCACCGGAGCGCATCAGCGCGACGAAGCGCTCGAACAGGTAGTGGCTGTCGCGCGGGCCAGGCGAAGCCTCGGGATGGTGCTGCACCGAGAAGGCCGGGCGGTCGGTGAGGGTAAGCCCGCAATTCGAGCCGTCGAACAGCGAGACATGGGTCTCGACCGCGCTGGCCGGCAGGCTCGCGGGATCCACCGCGAAGCCGTGGTTCATCGAGACGATCTCGACCCGGCCGGTGGTCTTGTCCTTGACCGGGTGATTCGCCCCGTGATGGCCCTGACCCATCTTCAGCGTCCGGCCGCCGAGCGCGAGGCCCATGAGCTGGTGCCCCAGGCAGATGCCGAAGGTCGGCACCTTCTCGTCCAGCAGCTTGCGGATCACCGGCACGGCATAGGTGCCGGTCGCCGCCGGGTCGCCGGGACCGTTGGACAGGAACACCCCGTCGGGCTTCAGCGCCAGGATCTCCTCGGCGCTGGTGGTGGCCGGTACCACGGTGACGTCGCAGCCGGCCTGGGCCAGCAGCCGCAGGATGTTGCGCTTCACGCCGTAATCGATCGCCACGACCTTCAGGCCCTCGCCGGGCGCGCGCTTGCCGTAGCCGTCGCCGAGCGCCCAGACGGTCTCGGACCATTCCGAGTTGGCGCGGCTGGTCACCGGCGGCACGAGGTCGAGGCCCTCCATCGGGGCGAGGGCCGCGGCCCGGGCCTTCAGGGCCTCCCGGTCGAACCGGCCCTCGGGATCGTTGGCGATCACGGCGTTGGGCATGCCGCCGTCGCGGATGCGGGCGGTGAGCGCCCTTGTGTCCACCCCGGTGATCCCGACGATGCCGCGGGCGTCGAGCCAGCCGTCGAGATGTGACGACGACCGCCAGCTCGACGGCTTGGTCACCGCCGAGGCGATCACGGTGCCGCGCACGCCCGAGGCCGGGGCCGCCTCGAGGCTTTCCAGATCCTCGTCGTTGGTGCCGACATTGCCGATATGCGGGAACGTGAAGGTGACGATCTGCCCGGCATAGGACGGGTCCGTCAGGATCTCCTGGTAGCCGGTCATCGCCGTGTTGAAGCAGACCTCGCCGTCGGCGACGCCGGTCCGGCCGATGCCGAAGCCCTCCAGGATGGTCCCGTCGGCCAGCACCAGCAGGGCCGTCGCGACGGGCTCCGCCCAGGGCTCGGGGGCAGCGGCTTTGGAGCCAGCGGGTTTGGAGGCCTGCGCGGCGGCGTCTTGCAGCATCGGGTCGGTCTCGCTTATGTCCGGCCGAAGGCAGGCACCGCGATGCGGTACGCTCGGCTGGCGGCATGATCGTGTGCGGCGCTCTTAGCGAGCGGCCCGCGATCGGGTCAATGTGGCCGTGCGGCCGATGAGGCTCAACACCCGCAAAGTGCAGGCCAGCCCCCCGTTTCTCCCGTCAAAAGGTTCATCGAGATGCTGCGCGCCCGCCTCACCACCGAGATGAAGGAGGCCATGAAGGCCGGCGACAAGGACAAGCTCGCCACCGTGCGGATGATCCAGGCCGCCCTCAAGGACAAGGACATCGAGGCTCGCGGCCTCGGCAAGGAGCCGGCCTCCGACGAGGAGATCCTGTCGCTGCTCCAGAAGATGATCAAGCAGCGCACCGAATCGGCTACGGTCTACGAGCAGGGCGGACGCCCGGAACTCGCCGCCAACGAGCGCTCCGAGATCGCGATCATCGAGGCGTTCCTGCCCAAGCAGATGGACGAGGCCGAGATGAAGGCGGCGGTCGACGCCGCGATCCTCGAGACCGGCGCCGCCGGCCAGAAGGACATGGGCCGCGTCATCGCCGCCCTGAAGGGCACCTTCGCGGGCCGGATGGATTTCGGCAAGGCGAGCGCGCTGGTGAAGGCCGCGCTGGCGGCGAAGGGCTGAGACCGAGGCGCCGGCTCTCCCCACAATCCCCCGCCTGATCGAACGATCGACCGACCGGGCGGGACTCGGACCGCCCGGGCGCGCTATATCCAACGGTCAGGCAGTCGATCCGCAGGCCCCGTGCGCTATCCGCCCCACATCCTGGAAGAGATCCGCGCCCGGCTGCCGGCCTCGGCCGTGGTCGGCCGACGGGTGCAGCTGAAGAAGGCCGGCCGCGAATGGCGCGGCCTGTCGCCGTTCAACGCCGAGAAGACGCCGTCCTTCTACGTGAACGACCAGAAGCAGTTCTATCACTGCTTCTCATCGTCCAAGCACGGCGACATCTTCACGTTCCTGATGGAGACGGAGGGCCTGAGCTTTCCCGAGGCCGTGGAGCGGCTGGCGAGCGAGGCCGGCGTCAGCCTGCCGGCGCCCACGGAAGATACCCGCGTCGCCGAGAAGCAGCGCGCCGGGGCGATCGAGGTCATGGAGATGGCCGCGCGGTGGTTCGAGGATCGCCTGCGGGCCGGGCCGGGCAGCGAGGCGCGGGCCTATCTCGAACGCCGGGGGCTCAAGGACGACACGCAGCGGGCCTTCCGGCTCGGCTACGCGCCGAACGAGCGCTACGCCCTGCGTGACCACCTGGCCGGGCAGGGGGTCGACAAGGCGCTGATGGTCGAGCTGGGCCTGCTCGCAGGCGGCGAGGATGTCTCGGTCCCGTACGATTATTTCCGCGACCGGGTGATGTTCCCGATCACCGACACCCGCGGCCGGGTCGTCGCCTTCGGGGGGCGGGCGCTCTCCAAGGAGGTGCGCGCCAAGTATCTGAATTCGCCCGAGACGCCGCTCTTCCACAAGGGCCGGACGCTCTACAACCTCCACGGCGCGCGCAAGGCCTCCCACGAGCGCAGCTCGATCATCGCGGTCGAGGGCTACGTCGACGTCATCGCCATGACGCTGGCCGGCCATCCCGAGACGGTGGCGCCGCTCGGCACCGCGCTGACGGAGGACCAGCTGGCCTTGCTCTGGCGCCACGCCGACGAGCCGATCCTCTGCTTCGACGGCGACAAAGCCGGGCAGCGGGCGGCCTTCCGGGCGCTCGACATCGCCCTGCCGGCCCTGGAGCCCGGCCGCTCGCTTCGGATCGCCCTGCTGCCGGGCGGTCAGGATCCCGACGACCTGCTGCGCTCGGGCGGTCCCGGGGCGATCGACCAGGTGCTGCAGGCCGCGCTGCCGCTGTCCGAGCTGCTCTGGCGCCGCGCGCTCGAATCGGGGCCGGCAGATACGCCCGAGCGCCGGGCCGGCCTGACCCAGACGCTGCGCGCCACCGTCGCCACGATCCGCGACGAGACCGTCAAGCGCTACTACCGCGACGACATCGAGGAGCGGCTGCGCAGCCTGTCGCCCCGGAACGCGCGGTCCAGCGGGCCCGGGTCCGGGCCGAAGGGGCAGAACCGCCGCTTCGTCCGCCCGGGCGAACCGGTCTCGCCGCGGATCACCGGCAGCCCCAGCGCCTCGATGACCGCCTCGGCGGGCTTCTCCGGGGCGGCGCCGGTGCGCGAGGCGGTGATCGCCGGCACATTGCTGGTCCACCCGGAGATGCTCAGCGAGTTCGGCGACGAGGTCTCGGAACTCGACTTCGAGCACCCCGACGCGCGGGCGCTCCTGTCGGTCCTGGTCGCTTGTGCCGCAGAGGATGGACAAACGAACGCGGACCTGTTGCAAACCCGCATCACACGGGCCGGTCTCGGAGAGGCGGCGGAGCGGATTCTGGCGCTCGCCCGGTCCCGAGACCGGATTACGCTGTCCCCGCACGCCGATCCGCAGCAGCGCGCGGACGCTCTCAGACAGGCGATGATCTTGCACCGGCAGGCTGGCGCGCTACATAGCGAACTTCGCGAAGCACGGCAGGCGTTCGAAGACGATCCGACCGATGCCGGGTGGGCATGGCTCTGCGAAGTCAAGGCGAGGCTGGAGACCGTCATCGCTGCCGAGGCTGAAGCCGACAAGCCGGTGTCGAACGACTCGACCGCCGCATGACGGCCGTGCGATGGCGGTGGCGACGGGCCGAACCCCGCGTTAGTTAACAATTGGTCAAGCCTCGGGCTTGCATACGGAACCCGACGACTCAAGGCGTCCGGAGCAATCCGGGGCCACTCGCAAGTATCGCGGCGCCGACGGCGTGGAGCGGCCTTACTCAGGCCCCCGCAGCGCGCCGCACCCGAAACAATAGGCTGATCATGGCGACGAAGGCAACGGAACGGGACGAGACGGACGCTGCCCCCGAGCAGCAGACCGACGGGCCGCTCCTCGACCTGACGGATGCTTCGGTCAAGCGGATGGTCAAGCTCGCGAAGAAGCGCGGCTACGTGACCTACGAAGAGGTCAACGAGGTCCTGCCGGAGGGCCAGTCCGACCCTGACCAGCTCGAGGACGTGCTCTCGCAGCTGTCCGAGATGGGCATCAACGTGGTCGAGGCCGAGGAGACCGACGAGGCTGCAACCACCGAGAAGGCGGCGAACGGCGCCGACGGCGAGGAAGAGGAATCCGAGGGCGGCGAGGTGGCCGAGGTCGCGCCGACGCGCGCCGTCACGGTCGCCACGACCACCAAGGAGCCGACCGACCGCACCGACGATCCGGTGCGGATGTACCTGCGCGAGATGGGCTCGGTGGAGCTCCTGTCCCGCGAGGGCGAGATCGCGATCGCCAAGCGCATCGAGGCCGGCCGCGAGGCGATGATCGCGGGCCTCTGCGAGAGCCCGCTAACCTTCCAGGCGATCATCATCTGGCGGGACGAGCTTGTGGAGGGCAAGGTCCTCCTGCGCGACATCATCGATCTCGAGGCGACCTACGCCGGCCCGGACGGCAAGAACGCGCCGCAGATCGCCGAGGGCGAGAGCGAGGAGAGCGCCGAGGAGGCCGAGCCGCCGGCGCCGCCAGAGGGCGGCGACGACGAGGACGACCTCGAGAACAACGTCTCGCTCGCCGCCATGGAAGCGGAGATCAAGCCGCGGGTCCTCGAGACCTTCGACGCGATCGCCGCGAATTACCGCAAGCTGCGCAAGTTCCAGACCGAGGGCGCAGACCGCAAGGCTGCCGGCGAGAAGAACAGCCCGGCCCAGAACCAGAAGCAGATCGAGCTGAAGGACAGCGTCGTCGCCGACGTGAAGTCGCTGTCGCTCAACAACAACCGCATCGAGGCGCTGGTCGGCCAGCTCTACTCGATCAACAAGCAACTCATCGGCCACGAGGGCCGGCTGATGCGCTATGCCGAGAGCCACGGCGTGGCCCGGGACGAGTTCCTGCGCCACTACCAGGGCTACGAGCTCGATCCGAACTGGATGGAGCGCGTCGGCACGCTAGGCGGCAAGGGCTGGAAGAACCTGGTCGAGCGCGGCTCGAAGCAGGTGACGGAGCTGCGCGCCCAGATCCTCGACCTCGCCTCCGAGACCGGGCTGGAGATCGGCGAGTACCGCCGCATCGTCAACATGGTCCAGAAGGGCGAGCGCGAGGCCCGGCAGGCGAAGAAGGAGATGATCGAGGCGAACCTGCGCCTCGTGATCTCCATCGCCAAGAAGTACACGAACCGCGGCCTGCAGTTCCTGGACCTGATCCAGGAGGGCAACATCGGCCTGATGAAGGCGGTCGACAAGTTCGAGTACCGGCGCGGCTACAAGTTCTCGACCTACGCCACGTGGTGGATCCGGCAGGCGATCACCCGCTCGATCGCCGACCAGGCCCGCACGATCCGCATCCCGGTGCACATGATCGAGACGATCAACAAGATCGTCCGGACCTCGCGCCAGATGCTGCACGAGATCGGCCGCGAGCCGACCCCGGAGGAGCTGGCCGAGAAGCTGGCGATGCCGCTGGAGAAGGTCCGCAAGGTCCTCAAGATCGCCAAGGAGCCGATCTCCCTCGAAACGCCCATCGGCGACGAGGAGGACAGCCACCTCGGCGACTTCATCGAGGACAAGAACGTCGTCCTGCCGATCGACGCGGCGATCCAGTCGAACCTGCGCGAGACCACGACAAGGGTGCTGGCGTCGCTGACCCCGCGCGAGGAACGCGTGCTGCGCATGCGCTTCGGCATCGGCATGAACACCGACCACACCCTCGAGGAAGTCGGCCAGCAGTTCTCGGTGACCCGCGAGCGCATCCGGCAGATCGAGGCCAAGGCGCTCCGCAAGCTGAAGCACCCGTCGCGTAGCCGGAAGCTCCGGAGCTTCCTGGACAACTGAGCCCCCGTCGCGGCCCCCCCGCGGCGCCTCCCCTCCGACTGCGTTGCCAGGCGGCTGCGCGGCCCCCACCTTGGCGCCATGCTCGAACGCCGCCCGCCAACGCCCGGATTGCCGACGGCCTTCGCGGACGGCTCCGAAGCCGACGACGTGCCCTTCGGCGCGCTCCAGCCCTCGGTGGGCATCCGCGACTGGCTGCTTGGCGAGGGCGCCCGGCTGCAGAAAGCCGAGGACATGCTCTCCGGCCTCGCCGAGCGGCTGATCGCCATCGGCGTGCCGGTGGATCGGGCCTCCTCTGCGATCGACACCCTGCACTCGGAATATGCCGGCGTGGGCCGGGTCTGGACCCGGGACGGCGGCACCAGCGTGCGGCTGTTCCCGCACGGGGGCCGCTCGCAGGAGGCTTATCTCAACAGCCCGTTCCACACCGTCCACGAGACCGGCGAGTGGCTGATCCTCGACGTCGCCGAGACGCCGGACGATGCCTACGCGATCATCCCGGACCTGAAGGCCGGCGGCTACACCCACTACGTCGTGGCGCCGCTGTTCTTCACCAACGGCACCAAGAACGGGATCACCTTCGCGACGAAGGCGCCCGACGGGTTCGGCGAGGACGACATCGCGATCCTCCGCTTCGTCATGCCGGCGCTTGCGGCCGTGGCCGAGATGCGCGTGCTCAACAAGCAGCTCGACCACGTGCTGCGCCTCTATGTCGGCGACGAGCCGCACCGGGCGATCCTGGCCGGCGACATCCGCCGCGGACAGGTGACGCGGATCCGCTCGGCGATCCTATTCGCCGACATGCGGGACTACACCCGGACCTCCGCCGACATGACTCCCGAGGAGGCGGTCGGGCTGCTCAACGTGTTCTTCGACTGCCTGGTGCCGCCGATCGAGCGTGAGGGCGGCGAGGTCCTGAAGTATCTGGGCGATGGCTTGCTGGCGATCTTCCGGGAATCGGGCGACGATCTCGGGGGGGCCGCCAAGGGGGCGCTCACTGCGGCCCAGAACGCGCTGGCGGCCCTCGACGAGGCCAACGCCCTGCATCAGTTCTCGGTGCCGGTGGCGGCGGGAATCGCGCTCCACCACGGCGAGGCCGCCTACGGCAATGTCGGCTCGGGCTCCCGGCTCGACTTCACGGTCATCGGCCGCGACGTGAACCTCGCCAGCCGGATCGCCCGGCTGAACCGCCAGCTCGGCGAGCCGCTGCTGATGTCGAAGCCGTTCGTGGACTTCCTCTGGGGCGATCCGATCCCCCTGGGCGAGCACGTCCTCGACGGCTTCCGCGAGCCCATGGCGGTGTTCCGCCCGAAATTCCTGCGGCCGCGTGCGCCGAGCTGACCGGCGCAGCAGTGCCTCCGCCCGATGCTCCAGGCTGTGACGGCCACAGGCCGTTTGTCCGCCCCCGATAGCCCGCCCGCAGACCGCGGGCTTGACCCGCGGGGCCCGCGCGACCAGATCTATCGCTGTTCCAGGGAGATCCCCGGCAAGGGGCTGAGAAACCGCTGGCACGTCCCCCGGACCTGCGGCGCGGAAATCCTTCGAACCTGATCCGGCTCACACCGGCGTAGGGATTGGACCGCGGCCGCCTGAATGGCAGGTCACCGCTTCTCACCGAAGCAGACGGCCCGATCTTCGCGACGGAATTCCGCGGAGATGACTTTGGCTTTTGACCGCCCCGTTTCGCCGATCGGACGCCGCCGCCTCCCGGGCGGCTTCGCCGCGCAGGCCTCGCTGCCGGCGCGTGCCGATGTCGCCGTCGTCGGCGGCGGGTTGATCGGCCTGTCGATCGCCTGGCGGCTCGCACGCGCCGGCCGCGCGGTGGTCGTCATCGAGCGCGACACGATCGGCGCGGGTGCGAGCCTGGCCGCCACCGGCATGCTGGCCCCGGCCGCCGAGCACGAGCCGGGCTCCGATCCGCTGTTGCCCCTCGCCCTCGAATCGCTCCGGCTCTGGCCGGGGTTCCGCGACGCCCTCGAAGCCGAGACCGGCCTGTCGATCGATTATCGCGCGGACGGGACCGTCGTGGTCGCCATCGGCCGCGACGAGGTCGAGCGCCTGCGCTTCCGCTACGACCTGCAGCGCCGCTCGGGCCTCGACGCCGCGTGGCTCCCGGGCACCGAGGTGCGGCGCCTTGAGCCCGCCCTGCGGCCGGCCGTCACCGCCGGAATCCATTGCCCACTGGATCACCAGGTCGATCCCCGCCTCGTTATGGCGGCACTGGCCGAAGCCTGTCGGCGTGCCGGCGTGACGCTGGTCGAGGGCCTGGCGGTGAGCGGGCTCGACTGGTCCGGCGGAACGGTGACCGGCATCCGGGCCGGCGACGAGGCCGTGACGGCCGATACCGTCGTGCTGGCCTCCGGCGCGTGGAGCGGGGAGGGCGGCCTGCTGCCCGAACATCTCGCCCTGCCGGTGCGACCGCTCAAGGGCCAGTCGATGGCCCTGCGCACCACCGCGCGCACCGGCACGCTCAGCCGGATGATCTGGACCGAGCAGGTCCACATGGCGCCCAAGAGCGACGGCCAGCTGATCGTCGGCGCAACGGTCGAGGATTGCGGCTTCCGGTCGGGCATCACCGCCGGCGGCCTCTTCGCCCTGCTCGAGGGCGCGCGCCGGGTGCTGCCCGGCATCGAGGAGATGGAGGTCGAGGCCGTGTGGGGCGGCTACCGTCCGACCTCGGACGACGACGCGCCGATCATCGACACGCTCGCGCCGGGCCTCGTCGTCGCCACCGGCCATCACCGCAACGGCTACCTGCTCGCCCCCGTGACGGCCGAGGCGGTCGCCGAACTCGTCACACGCGGCGCGCTGCCGGAGATCGCACAGCCGTTCACTCGGGCGCGCTTCGACCGACGCGAACCCACGAGGGCCTCGGCATGAAGCTTCTGGTGAACGGAGAAATGCGGGATCTCGCGGTCGAGACCATCGCGGCCCTGTTCCGGGCCGAGGCCGACGAGACCGGTATCGAGAGCCCCCAGGGCATCGCCATCGCCCTGAACGGCCGCGTGCTGCGCCGCCGGGACTGGGACGAGACGCCGGTCGCCGAGGGCGACCGGGTCGAGATCGTCCGCGCCATGCAGGGAGGTTGACCATGGACCAGACCGTCACGCCGCTGCGCCCCGAGACCGAGGCGGATCGCTTCACCATCGCCGGGGTGGAGCTGTCCTCGCGGCTGTTCATCGGCACGGCCGGCTACCCGACCCAGGCGATCATGCGCGACGCGGTCGCGGCGTCTGGGGCCGAGGTCGTCACCGCCTCGATCCGCCGGGTGTCCCTCCAGGGCCACGGCTCGGACACGGTGCGCATCCTGAAGGGCAAGCGCTTTCTGCCCAACACCGCCGGCTGCGAGACCGCCCGCGACGCGATCATGACCGCCGAGCTCGCCCGGGAGGCTCTGGACACCAACTGGATCAAGGTCGAGGTGATCGGCGACCGGGAGACCCTCTATCCGGATGTGGCCGAGTTGATCGAGGCCTGCCGGCATCTGGTGGACGAGGGCTTCGTAGTCCTGCCCTATTGCAACGACGATCCGGTCGTCTGCCAGCGCCTGGAGGATCTCGGCTGCGCCGCGATCATGCCGATGGGCTCGCTGATCGGCTCCGGCATGGGGGTCGCCAACCCGGCCAATATCGAGCTGATCTGTCGCCGCGCGAGCGTACCGGTGATCGTCGACGCCGGCATCGGCACCGCCTCGGATGCGGTCATCGCCATGGAGCTCGGGGCGGCGGCCTGCCTGATCAACACCGCCATCGCCAAGGCCGACGACCCGGTGCGGATGGCCCGAGCCATGGGCCGCGCGGTCGAGGCCGGGCGCGATGCCTATTGCGCCGGCCGCATCCCCCGCCGCGGCCGGGCCGATCCGTCGAGTCCGCAACTCGGCCTCGTCGGCTCGTGAGACCGCTGCCGTCGCGGCTGCTGGCGGTGACGGACCGGCACGGGCACGCCCGGCCGCTGGCCGACACCGTGCAGGCGGCGCTCGACGGCGGCGTCCGCTGGATCTGGTTCCGCGACCGCGACCTCGACCCGGAGGCGCGACGCAGCCTCGGCGCCGGAATCGCCGCCAGGGTCCGTGCGGCGGGCGCGTTCCTCACGGTCGGCGGTGACATCGCCCTGGCTGAAGCACTCGGGGCGGACGGCGTGCATCTCGGTGGCGGCACCGGGCCGGAATGGATCACGGCGGCCCGCGCGGCCCTCGGACCGAATGCGCTGATCGGGATCTCGGCCCACGCACCCGTGGAAGTCGAGGCAGCCGCCGGGGCCGGCGCCGACTATGTCACCCTGAGCCCCATCTTCCCCACCGCCAGCAAGCCCGGCTACGGCCCGGCCCTCGGTCCGGAGGGCCTAGCTGCGGCCCGTCGTGCCGGCCTGCCGATCGTCGCCCTCGGTGGCGTCACGCCGGAGCGCATCCCGCTCTGCCAGGATGCGGGTGCAGCCGGGGTCGCCGTGATGGGCACGCTGATGCGCGCCGCCGGGCCCGCGGCCGCCGCCCGTCGCATCCTGGCGGCCTGGGACGGGTGCCAGCCCTAACCGTCCGTATGGCGCATCCCGGACGCGGCGTCCCCGGATGAACCCACGCGGAGCGGTCGCCAGCGCCGCGAATGTATGCCTCACTCCGCGCCCGATTCGGAGCGCGGGGGTGATGTTGCGGGCAGACCGATCGTCCTTCGGCTGGCGCTGGCTCGGCCGTTCGCTCGCGTTGCGCCGGGGGCAGGTGGCCCGTCTCCTGATCGCGATCGCGGCGGGATACGGCGCCGGGCTGGTCTTTCCGGTCGCCACCCAGCGCATCGTCGACGCGATCGTGGCCGGGCAGGCCGACCTGCACCTGCTCGGGCTGGCGCTGCTCGCACTCCTGTCGATCGCCGCCGAGGTCGGGCTCACCGCGTTCCGGGGGCGCCTGATCATCGCGCTGGCGGTCTTCCTCGACCGCCGGATCTCCCGCCGCGTCTTCGCCCACCTGCTGCGGGTGCGGATCGACGGTGCCGCCTTTAAGTCCGGCGAGGTCCTGAACCACTTCCAGCAGATCACGAAGATCCGGGACTTCGTCCTGCATCAGATCCCGAACACGGTGATCGATGCCGGCGGCGCGCTCGTCGCCTTCGGCCTGGTCCTCTACTACGACGTCGCGGTCGGGGCGGCGCTCGCGGTGGCGGCGCCGCTGATCGTGATGATCGCGAGCAACCAGATCAGCGGCATCTGGAAATCCGCGAAGGCCTATTACCAGTCGATCAGCGTCCGTGACGGCACACTGGCCGAGAGCGTTAACGGCCTGGCCACCGTGAAGTCGCTCGCCCTCGAAGCCGGGCGGATGCGACGCTGGATTACGGTGACGGACACCACGCTTGCCGAGCTGAGCGGCGTCATGGACCTGCAGCGGCGCTACGGGCTCCGGTCCCAGGCGGTCTCGCGGGCGATGACGCTGCTGGTCATCGGCGTGGGCTGCTGGCGGATCTATGGCGGCTACCTGACCGTCGGCGAGTTTTTGGCGATCCAGGTGGTCGCGGCCCGCATCACCGGCCCGCTTCTCGGCAGCGCCGACATCCTGCGCATGGCCCAGGAGGTGAACGTCGCGATCCGCGAGATCGGCGGCTTCCTCAGCCTGCCGCGCGAGCAGGCCGGCCGCCATCCGCCCCTGCGCCGGATCGGTCCCGGCGGCATCCGCCTCGACGGTGTCTCACTGACCTATCCGGGTGCGGCGCGGCCGGCGCTGCGGGATCTGAGGGCGACCCTGCCGGAGCGCGGCATCGTCGCCATCGTGGGACGCAACGGCTCGGGCAAGTCGACCCTGCTGCGCATCCTGCTCGGCCTGCAGCGCGACTATACCGGCCGGGTCGAGATCGGCGGTGCCGACCTGCGGGATTACGATCCCCGATGGCTGCGCGGTCAGATTGGTACCGTGGATCAGGATACGATGCTGTTCTCCGGCAGCGTGCGGGAAAACCTCGCCACGCAACGACCGGATGCGGCGGCCTTCGATGCAGCCCTGCATTTCGCCGGGCTGCGCGGGCTCGTCGAAACCCTGCCGGAAGGCCTCGAGACGTCCCTGGGCGAGGGCGGCCGGACCCTGTCGGGCGGCCAGCGCCAGCGGCTGTCGATCGCCCGGGCGGTGATCCGCAACCCGCCGGTGGCGCTCCTCGACGAGCCGACCGCCTTCCTGGATCCGCAAGCCGCCCTGGCGCTGGAGCGCAACCTCACGGCCTGGGGCCGCGAACGGCTGCTGATCCTCGTCACCCACCATCTCGCCGCGGCGCGCCAGGCCGACCGGATCCTGGTCCTCGACGACGGCCGCCTGCTCGGCGACGGGCGGCACGACGATTTGCTGCGCACGGTGCCGCTCTACGCGGCTTTGTGGGAGGATTACACGCGCGCCGTGGTCAGGAGCGCGGACCGGGCCATCGAGCCGGCCACCTGACCTTACCGGGCCGGCCCTATTTGGCCGTCGGGCCGTAGGGCGGGCGCGGGATCGCCCGGTGCGCGGCCCGGAGCGCGGCCGACCAGCGCTCGCGCAGGTCGTGGAAATAACCCTCGCCGGCCTCGATCCGATGGTTCACCTCGAGGTCGAGGCCGTTGCGGCGGGCGACCGCGATGTCGATCGGCAAGCCGACGCCGAGGTTCGACCGCATGGTCGAATCCATCGAGACGAGGCTCACTTTCAGGGCGTCGTAGAGGTCGCTCTCGAACTTCACCGCCCGGTCGAGGATCGGCTTGCCGTACTTGTGCTCGCCGATCTGGAGGAAGGGCGCGTCGGTGCTGCACTCGATGAAGTTGCCGGCCGAGTAGATCAGGAACAGCCGCATGCCCTCGCCGGCGATCTGGCCGCCGAACAGCAGCGAGATCGAGAACCGGATGCTGGCCGCCTCGAACCCGTCCCGCTCGATCGCCCGCACCCGCCGGATGGCGCGCCCGATGAGCTGCGCCGCCTGGAACATCGTGGGCGCCTCGATCAGCTTCTGCGGCGGCTCGCCGTCGTCGCTGGGCACACCTTCCTGAAGCAGGCTCAGGACCGACTGGGTGATCGACAGGTTGCCGGCCGAGGCCAGCATCATCACCCGCTCGCCCGGCACGTTGAAGTGGTGGAGCTTACGGTAGGTCGAGATGTCGTCGAGCCCCGCATTGGTGCGGGTGTCGGCGACCATCACGAGCCCCTCCTCGACGAGGACACCGACGCAGTAGGTCATGGATCTCGGGCTCTCGCGGGGTGGGTTTCCGGCTCTCGCCGAGCCGGCGGCCCGCCCTTCAGGGAAACGGGCGAAGGATCAGGCGAAGAATTAGGCAGGGACTCAGGACTGTGCGGCGTCCCTGCCTTGCTCGACGCGGAGCTTGACGTCCAGTGTCTCGGTTCCGCCACCGGTGCGGCTGCCGCGGATCGGCGCGGCGCCCAGATAATCCAGCCCGCAGGCGACACGGATCGTGCCGTCGGACGGGGTGTCCTGGTAGCAGGCGTCGAACGCCACCCAGCCGAGATCCGGCACCAGCGCCTCGGCCCAGCCGTGCGGCGCCTCGACATCGGCCTGGCCGTCGCCGCGGGCGCGGTAGCCCGCGACGTAGCGGGCCGGGATGCCGAGGTGGCGGGCGGCGGTGATGAAGACGTGGGTCAGGTCCTGGCAGATGCCCTTGCCGGCGGCAAATGCCGTGGCGGCGGGCACGCCGTTGGCGGCCGGCCCCGGCTCGTAGACCACCGTCTGAGGAACGGTGTCGCGCAGGCGGTGCAGCACCGAGAGCGGCTTGCTGTCGCCGTCGGTGGCGACCCGCTCGGCGAAGACCTGCAGTTCCGCGCTCGTCGTGCAGAGATCCGTGTCCCGCAGGTAGAACTCGTCGGGCAAGCGCTCGACCGTGCCGCGGACCACCCCGTGGGTATCTTCGGTGTCGACTGCGCCGGTGACCCGGATGGTCAGCGCGTCGGCCGGCGCGTCCGGGGTGAACCAGTGGACGATGTTGCCGAACCCGTCCTCGCGGGCGGTCAGCCGCCCGTCGATGGAGGTGTCGATCCGCCAGGTGCGGACATATTGCCCGTCATGGTCCCTCGGCGTCAGGCGCATGACCTGGACGAGGCCGCGGGCCGGGTGCTCGTAGGTGTAGATGGTCTCGTGGACCACGCGGATGCGCATGCGCCGGGCCTGTCTGTCTTTCCGATTGCATCAGCCCGAACCGGTCTCGCCGGCGCTCGGGCGACGATGATGCGTCGTCATACGCTCGGCGCATCGCCCCGGATCCGACCCCCGGGACGATGCGCTACCCGACCAGATACTGCTTCGCGATGGCTTCGCCCACCTTGTTGTTCTCCACGATGAACGCCTCGACGAACTCGTGGAGCCCGGAGTTGAACACACGGTCGATATCCTCGCTGTCGAGCTTGGCCAGCATGTTCCCGGCCAGGCGCTGGCTCGGGCCGCGGCGGCCGTAGGCGTCGGCGACGAGGTCGAGATACTCGACGATCACGCTGTAACAATTGGCGAAGGAGCGCGGCATCTGCTTGTTCAGCATCAGGAGGTCCGCCACCAGCAGCGGCTTGACGCTCTCACGATAGACCCAGTGATAGGCGTTGAAGGCCGACACCTCGCGCAGGATCGTGGTCCATTGGAAGTAGTCGAGGCTGCCGCCGACCGTCTCGTTCTGCGGCAGCAGGATCTGGTACTTCACGTCGAGGATGCGGGCGGTGTTGTCGGCCCGCTCGATCGCCGTGCCGAGTCGGGTGAACCAGAACGCGTCGTTGCGCAGCATGGTGCGGAAGGCCGAGCCGTCGAAGGTCAGCGAGACGGTCTTCACCCAGTCGAGGAAGCGGCTGAACTCGTCGCGGCTGAGCTCCTTGCCGGCGTAGTTGCGCAGCTCCAGCCAGGCGCCGTTGATCGCGTCCCACATCTCGGTGGTGAGCGCGGTGCGCACCGAGCGGGCATTCTCGCGGGCCGATTCGATGCAGGAGCGGATCGACGAAGGATTGTGCGGGCTGAAGGCCAGGAAGTCGCAGACCGTGTCGGCATTCACGACACTGTAATGCGGCTTGAACAGGTCCGGGTCACCGGCCGAGGCGAGGGCGGATTCCCACTCGTTGGTCTCGCCGCCACCATAGCTGGTCGGCAGCGAGGCGAGCCGGTGCGCCGCGTCGAGGATGCGCGCGACGAAGTCGGCGCGCTCCACGTAACGTGAGAGCCAGAAGAGGTTGTCGGCAGTCCTGGAGAGCATGGTGTGCGAACTCGGATCGGCTCGGCGGCAGGCGGCGCGTCTGGCAGTGTGGAAGCGCTGGGGACCTTAAGCGTCGAGCACCCAGGTATCCTTCGTACCACCGCCCTGGCTGGAATTGACAACCAGGGACCCCTCTTTCAGCGCGACGCGGGTCAGCCCCCCGGGCACGATGCGGATCTGGTCCGCGCCGTTCAGCACGAACGGCCGCAGGTCGACATGGCGCGGGGCGACCCCGGAGGCCACGAAGGTCGGGCAGGTCGAGAGCGACAGGGTCGGCTGGGCGATGAACCCGTCCGGGGCATGCTTGAGCTTCTTGGCGAAATCCTCGATCTCGCGCTTGCTCGCATGCGGCCCGACCAGCATGCCGTAGCCGCCCGATCCGTTGACCTCCTTCACCACCAGCTGGGACAGGTTGTCCATCACGTAGGCGAAGGACTCCTTCTCACGGCAGCGATAGGTCGGCACGTTGTGCAGGATCGGCTCCTCGCCGGTGAAGAACTTCACGATCTCCGGCATGTAGCTGTAGACGGCCTTGTCGTCCGAGATGCCGGTGCCCACGGCGTTGGCCAGGGTCACGGAGCCGCGCTCGTAGGCGTTCATCAGGCCCGGCACGCCGAGGACCGAATCGGGGCGGAACACCAGGGGATCCAGGAAGTCGTCGTCGAGGCGGCGGTAGATGACGTCCACCCGGCGCGGCCCCTCGGTGGTGCGCATGTAGACCACGTCGTCCTTGGTGAAGAGGTCGGACGCCTCCACCAGCTCGACACCGAGCTTGTCGGCCAGGAACGAGTGCTCGTAGAAGGCCGAGTTGTAGCGGCCGGGGGTCAGCAGCACCACCGTGGGGTCGCGCGTGGTGGAGCCCGGTGCGAGGCTGCGCAGGGTCGCCAGCAGGGCGTCCGGGTAGTTCTCGACCGGCGCGACCCGGTGCTTGGAGAACAGGTCCGGGAACAGCCGCAGCATCACCTCCCGGTTCTCCAGCATGTAGGACACGCCGGACGGGATCCGGGCATTGTCCTCCAGGACGAAGAAGTCCTTCTCGCCAGTGCGGACGATGTCGATGCCGGCGACGTGGACGTAGAGGTCGTGCGGGACCCGGAACGAGCGCATCTCCATCCGGTAATGGGCGTTGCGGTAGACGAGGTCGGCCGGGATGATGCCGGCCTTGATGCATTCCTGCGCGCCGTAGACGTCCTTCAGGAACAGGTTGATCGCGGTCACCCGCTGCTTCAGCCCGCGCTCGAGGAAATCCCACTCCGGCTTGGTGATCACCCGCGGGATGATGTCGAACGGGATCAGCCGCTCGGTCGATTCGTTGTCGCCGTAGACCGCGAAGGTGATTCCGATCCGGCGGAACAGCAACTCGGCCTGGCTGCGGCGGGTGTTGAAATGCTCGGGCGGCGTGGTCTCGAGCCAGGTCTTCAGCTTGCCATAGGCGTCGCGGACGGCGGCCGGGTCGGCGGCGCCGTTGCCGATCCCGTTCATCTCGTCGAAGGCCGTCAACGCCATTCCGATTCTCCCTAACGCTCCCGCTCTTCAGGCAAGAGACGCGCCACCCAGCAGGGCTATACGCGCGGGCACCAACGCTCAAGTCGGCCGGAAGATCAGAACAGCTTGAGGCCTTTCAGGCTGGCATGTCCGTTTCGACCCAGGATGATATGGTCGTGCACTACAATCTTCAGTGGTGCCAGCACCGACACGATTTCGCGAGTCATCGCGACGTCGGCCGTGGACGGACTGGGATCGCCCGACGGGTGGTTGTGGGCCAGGATGATCGCGGTGGCCGAGAGTTCCAGGGCCCGGCGGGCGACCTCCCGGGGATAGACCGGCGTGTGGTCGACCGTGCCGCGGCCCTGGACCTCGTCGGCGATCAGGTGGTTGCGCTTGTCGAGGAACAGGATGCGGAACTCCTCGCGCGCCGCGAACGCCATGGTGGCCCGCAGGTACTCGCTCAGCGCGCTCCAGGAATTGAGCACCGCGCGCTCGCGCAGCGCGCCGCGGGCGAGCCGCCGTCCCGCCGCTTCGATCAGCTTGAGGTCGGCGGCGACCCCGGCGCTCACGCCCTCGACCTCCATCAGCCGGGCCGGCTCGGCGCTCAGGACCTCGGCGAAGCTGCCGAACCGTGCGACCAGGGCCTTGGCCAGGGGCTTCACGTCCCGTCGGGGGATCGCCCGGAACAGGACGAGCTCCAGAAGCTCGTAGTCCGGCAACGCCTCGGCTCCGGCTACCGCGAACTTCTCCCGCAGGCGGTCGCGATGGCCGTGGAAATGCGGCGGCTCCTTGGCGACCGGCGCGGCGCTCCCGGGGAACAGCCCGGCCGCCCCGTCGTCCGCAGCCATGGCCGGTCAGGCCGCCGGGTTGATGGGCTGATGCAGCCCCTTCGGCGAGACCGTGAAGATCTCGACGCCGGTCTCGGTCACCGCCACGGTGTGCTCGAACTGGGCCGAGAGCGAGCGGTCCCGGGTCACCGCGGTCCAGCCGTCGCCCAGGACCTTCACGGCCGGGCGGCCGAGATTGATCATCGGCTCGATCGTGAAGAACTGGCCCGGCTTCAGCGGCACGTCGTAGCTCGCCTCGACGTAGTGCAGGATGGTCGGCGCGTCGTGGTAGATCCGCCCGAGCCCGTGGCCGCAGAAGTCGCGGACTACCGAGCAGCGCTCACTCTCGGCAAACGTCTGGATCGCCCGACCGATATCGTTGGTCGATCCGCCCGGCTTCACCGCCGCGACGCCGCGCATCAGCGCCTCGTAGGTGATCTCGCACAGGCGCTGCGCCTTGCGGGGAACCTCGCCGACATAGGCCATCCGGCTCGAATCGCCGTGCCAGCCGTCGAGGATCAGGCAGCAATCCAGGTTGACGATGTCGCCCTCGCGCAGGGGCTTGTCGTTCGGGATGCCGTGGCAGACCACGTGGTTGATCGAGGTGCAGATCGACTTCGGATAGCCGCGATAGAGCAGCGACGCGGGATAGGCCCCGTGATCCATCGCGAAGGTGTAGGCGAGCTTGTCGAGCTCCTCGGTGGTGACGCCGGGCTGGGTCGCCTCCATCAGCAGATCGAGAGCCTCGGCCGTCAGGCGCCCGGCCCGACGCATGCCCTCGAATCCCTCCGGGCCGTGGATCGGCGGCTCCGGCGCCCGGCGCGTACCCTGCGCGGTGGCCTGTTCCTGTTGCATCGTCGAGACTTTTTGCGGCGTCGGAGAGCGGGTGTCCTGCATATGTACGGTGCGCGGCGCGGCAGGCCAAGCCGCATGCGCGGAACGGCGCGCGGACGCGCGGCGGGGGAGGCTTGCGCGGGCCGCGGGGCTGGCGGCATAAGCGGGATCGTGGCGCCCGGGGATGCCCGGGCAGATTCGCCCCGTAGACGGGTCTGGGGCAGGCGAGGGCCGTATGGCAGGCAAGGCGGTACCGCACTTCCACAACGAGCCGGGCGTCCCGGTGGTCGCTGTCGGGGTGAAGGAATTCATGTGCATCGGCGCGTTGCCGCCGTTCGATCACCCGCACGTGTTCCTCGACATGGGCGCCGACACCGAGATCATCTGCCAGTACTGCTCGACGCTCTATCGCTACCGTGCCGGCCTCAAGGCCGACGAGGCGGATCCGCAGGCCTGCGTCTGGCACGACGCGGCCACGGTCGCCGCGGAGTAGCACACCCCACATTGCCCACGGACAGTCGAACGCCCTTTGAAATCGGGATCGTCGGGGCCGGGATCGGCGGTCTGACCGCCGCCCTGGCGCTGTCGGATGCCGGGCATTCCGTGACGGTGATCGAGCGCCGCACCGGCTTCAGCGAAGTCGGGGCCGGGATCCAGGTCTCCCCGAACGCCAGCCGGGTGCTGGCCGGCCTCGGCCTCTCGACGGCGCTGCGCCGGGCCGCGAGCGAGCCGCCGGCGGTCGAGGTCCGCGCCCTCGACAGCGGCCGGAGGATCGGCGGCGTCAGCCTCGGCGGGCCGGCGCAGCAGCGCTTCGGTGCGCCCTATTACGTGATCCACCGGGCCGACCTCCAGACGCTGCTGCTCGACGCCCTGCGCAGCCGCCCGGCGATCCGGCTAATGATGGGCCGCGCGATCACCGGGCTGGCCGAGACCGGTGCCGGCGCCGTCCTGACCGCCGAGAGCAGCAGCGGCGGCGCGCAGGCGTTGCCGTTCGACCTCGTGATCGGCGCCGACGGCCTGCGCTCGCGCCTGCGCGGCCATCTCGACGCGGCTCCGATCCGGCCGGGCCGCGCGGCCGCATGGCGCGCCCTGATTCCGAGCGAGGCGGTGCCGGAGGCGCTGCAGGGCCCGGCCACCGGCCTGTGGCTCGGCCGCGGACGGCACGTCGTCCACTACCCGGTGCGGAGCGGGCGCTTCCTCAACGTCGTGGCGGTGGTGCCCGAGGCGGTGGGCGACGAGGATTGGGGCCGCCTCGGCGAGCCCGCCGTGCTGCGCGCCCATTTCCGCGGCTGCGCCGGGCCGCTGCGCGACCTGCTGGGCCTGCCCGATTCCTGGTTGGTCTGGTCGCTCGCCGACCGGGCCGTGGCCCATCCGATGGCCTCAGGCCGGGTCGCGCTGATCGGCGACGCCGCGCATCCGGTCCTGCCCTACCTGGCCCAGGGCGCGGCCCTGGCGATCGAGGATGCCGCCGTGCTGGCGCGGTCGCTGACCGACCACGCGGACGTCCCGGTGGCGCTCGCGGCTTACGCCACGGACCGCACCGCCCGGGTCCGGCGGGTTCAGAAGGCCGCCCGCGCCAACGGCCGGACCTACCACGCCGGCGGCCTCGTGGGCCTCGCCCGCAACGCCGTGATGGCCCGCCTCGGCCCCGACGGCATGCGCGACCGCTACGCCTGGCTGTACAGCTGGACGCCCCCGGCTTGATCGCGTGCCCCGTCGCGGCTACCGAGGGGATCATGCGGACGTGGCGGAACCGGTAGACGCACGAGACTTAAAATCTTGCGGCCGCAAGGCTGTGCGGGTTCGAGTCCCGCCGTCCGCACCAACACTGGGCAGGTTTCGGGGTACCCGGCCGAACCGGTCGGGGTATTATCCGGGGTCACAGCAAAAGCTGCGTGATGGCCGGCGCTCATGCCCCTTGGGACTTCGATCGCCCGCACGCTGCCAAATGATCTGCGAGCGACGCCGCTCCGGGATCCGAGACCGAGCTTCGAATCAGGCTTGATGCTCAGTGGCATGACGATCTCGCCCGAGAAAGAACTGAAGCCACCAGCAGCAATGCCGATTTGGCGCGTGGACGATCCCTGCGATGGCAGGGGGAAACGATTTGGCCCTGCTGCACGCCCAACGGGACTTAAACCCGCGGCACGCCATCGTTGACCCGTTTGCTAGCGCCCGCGCCGCGACTGTTATGCTACCATGCGCACAGCCCTTGCAGTCCTCGCCTTCGTTGTCGCTGCAGATAGGGCACAGGCTCAGACGATCCAAAAGGCTATAGAGGCCAGGCAGTTGCGGTCCGCGGGATCCGGTGCGTCGATTCAGGCCGCGATGGGTTCGTGTGCGAGGCGGAAGCAGACGGTCGACGCCTCCGGCTGGATGCGTCCGGGCTCGGCGGGACGACAGATGCGATGGCCGAGAAGCTGATCGGCCCGTGCAATGGGCTCGCGGCGCTTGCCAAGCCCATCTGCACCGTCGATGTGGCGTTCACCCCGACCGGCTCTGGCTTCGAGGCTGTGGTGACGATCATCAAGACGTCCGAGATCGAGGTCACTGCATCGCGGCGGCGACGACCGGGAGGCTGCAGTAGCGGCACGCGCCGGCGCGCGGCCGCGCAAGGACACCCGAGCCCGGATCCTCGCCGTGCTCACGAGAGAACCCGCAACCGCCAGGCAAATCGCTGAACGTGTGGGGATCCGAGGAGGGGACCGGGGCAGGGAGGCTACCCTGGGGCTGGCGCGCCTTGAAGCTGAAGGCCTGGCGATCAGGGAGGAGGTGCGGCGGCAGATTCCGCGCTGGCGGGCGGTTCCGGCCGTTCTCGCCGCGCCACGATCCGACAGCGATCCCGAAGCGTGACCTCGTGCTTCGGCCACAGCTCGCACGCGGTCTCGAACGCGGCCCGCGCCATGGCGATCGGATAGATCACCGCGAGTTGCGCCTCGACGCAGCCGCCCGTTTCCTTCCAGACCTCGATGGTGAAGGGCACGCCCGGCGGGACCGGTGTCGTCGGACGCGCGGGCGGCGGCAGCGTGATCGCGGCCAGACACAGGTGCTCGTATTTCCGCGCTGGCGGCGAGCCGGGCGGGCGCTGGTACCGGCACGAGGCCGTCAGGATGCGCAGGATATCGAGCGTCGACACATCGGGCCCGAACCGCTCCCGGAGGCTCGCGACCGAATACCGGCCGGATCGCTTGCAGGACGAGCAATCCACGTAGACCCGCCCGGGCAAAACATCCCGCAGAGACCCCACCGCCATCGCCTCCGTTCTGGAACGAAGGCGGAACATGCCAGATCCGGCCGCGCGGTTCAGCGGGGCGCGAACTCGGCCGGCGACACGGTGGTGGAGAGCTGTGGATCGCGTTGAAGAACGCCAGCGCTATCAGGCGCTTCGAGCGCCCTTCGGCCTTGCCGTCTGTTCAGCGCCTGGGAGGGTGCCGCGCATTCTTTCGGCTGCGCGCCGTCCTGGATGGCTTGCCGGAAATCGGGCCTCGGGTAATCCTACCGGGATGCGCACCGCCCTCGCCGCCCTCGCCTTCGCCGCCGCCACCGGTGGGGCCAACGATAGGGCCTACGCATGGGACGACTGCGAGGCGATCGCGCTGCGCGACGTCCCGGCCATGGAAGCGCCTGACGCGATCCTGGCGAAGGGCGAGCTCGATGGCGGCATCACGCAGTACCGGATCAACAAGGCGACGAAGCGGGCCGTGTTCTGCTCCCACGGCGGCCACTGCTACCCGACCCACCTGACTGTGAAGGGCGAGACGGTCGAGGCGTTGCGCCTCACCAACTGCAAGATCGGCCCGAAATCGAACGACCAAGATGACGAGGAGACCTATTATCCCGTCGACATCATCCGCGAAAAGTTCACGCCAGGGCAGCTGCGTCGGTATGATTCGGAAGACACCCTGGCGCGGATTGGCCTCTGCTCGGCATGCGTCGGCGATGTGGCGAGCCAGTATCTGGACAAGCCGACCTCGCGATGCGGGCTCCTGGTCGAGAGCGCCTTCGAGGGCGATCCGAAAGCGAAAGCTGCCCTCCAGAGCCCTCCGAACGCCTGCCAGAAACAGTGAGGGGCTGTTTGCCCACGCCGGCTGACGCTCCCGCGTTGTGCGCTCGGCCTCGGCTCCATCTGCCCCAGGGGCAGACCATTTCTGGGGTCGGTCGATCGCGAAGGCGACCGCTTCATCGAACCACCCTTCGCCGAAAGCGTTCTAGCCTCGCAATGGGGAGGAAAACCGAATGAAGGTGATTTCAGCGGCCGTCTTGGGTCTGGCACTGCTGGGCAGCGTGGCTCCGGCCTTCGCACAGCCCTATGGCGGGCGCGACTACGATCGCGGCGACTATGGCTCCCGCGACAGGGGCTACGGAGATCGCGGGTATGGCGACCGGGGCTATGGCGATCGTGACCGCCGCGATTACGATCGGGATAACGACCGAGGATCGCGAGGCCAGCGTGGCGACTACGCTTTCAACGAGGCGGAGTATCTGCGCTGTAACCCGGACGTGCGCCGGGCGGTCATTGGTCGAGCAATCAAGTCCGGTCTGGAACACTACCGGAAGGTCGGCATGGCGGAAGGCCGTAAGCTGAGCTGTTGATCGAGAGGCGTCGGCACGGTCCTGAGTGACCGGCCGCGAAAGGCCCGCGCCGGCGAACCGGGCGGGCTTCTCCGATCCAACGCCGCTGGGGATAAGCCTCAGACCCGGTGAGCATCGATCGCAGATGCACACAAAGGAAAGCCCGCCGCGGCGCTGAGCCGGGCGGGCTTTTCTCAACCGAATTGAGATCTTCAGATCTTCACGGCCTCGGCGGCCATATTGGACCGCAAGGCCTCCGGGAGATCGGCGAAAGCGTGGTACCCGGCAGCCTGCGCGGCAACATCGAGTGCGCGATCCGCACTCTCAGCCTTACCCGTCCAAAGCACTGCCCTGCTGCTCTTCTGCCTCACCTGAAAGATGGTCATGGGTACCTCATGCCAAAGCGTTCTGCTGTTAAAGCGGCACCCGCCTAAGTCGGTTCCACGGATCGCCGTCCAGACGCCCGCCGACGGGGATCACGCCAATCCTACCGATCATTAGGCGACCTACGAAAAAGCCCCGCGCGGCGGCTGCCGGCGGGGCGAAGGTTGTGACCTCGAACTCGGGGGAGTCTGAAATCGCGTCGGCCATACCCTGGATGCTGACGAAGATAACCTCGTCATGGCGCCGCACCCACCATGTCTCCGATGCGGGCACACTCGATACGACCGACTTGGTAGGGGCTTTTAGAAGCCTCCTCGGCCTCCATACCCATATCCGTGGCCGTAACCCCGGCCATAACCGCGACCGTAGCCCCGCCCACCGCCGTAGCCGCGGCCATACCCTCTCCCATAGCCATAGCCGCGCCCGTAGCCGCGCGGGCCGCCATAGCCGTGGCGGTGACCGCCGAAGCCGGGTCCGAAGCGGGGCCCCCCGTAGCCATACTGGATTTCTTGCACCGCAGAAGCAGCTTCCGGTACGGCTCCGATGCCGATCTGAGCCGCTGAAGCTTGCATGGGTGCGATAAACAAGCTGGCTGCGAACAGCCCAGCTGTCAGTGCCGGTACTTTGAACAAACGCTTGCTCCTGGCCACATCCCCAGGTTGAGGCGGCGGCTTTGACCAACCCGAGAGCGGCTCATACCGTTCCAGTCGCTCGCCATCCGCTGCTCGTGAGGTTCACCGCACGGTTCTTGAAAACTTGCGCCGCACGGCCGTGCGGGTTCGAGTCCCACCGTCCACATCGGGGGCTGTTTCGATTGCAACGCCTCCGACCAACGGCGTGGCTGCACCAATCATCCTCGCGCATCTCTCCAGCGTAGGCGGCAGCCCTGAGGGCAGGTTCTTGCCGATCCACCGGCTCCCCCCTGTCGCAGGTGGGACGGAACATCGCGCAGATTCGTTTCAGACAGCCGAAACCTTCGCGAAGAGCGGACGAAGCAGCACACCCGGGAATGATTAACTTTAAAGTTTTTATCATTTCTAAACAATACCAAATACAATGCTTGCAAAGCCTGCTCAATTGACTATTTTTACTCCACAAATTCTCGCTTCAGTCGTATTATGTGGTCTGACATTTCTGCGGTAGCCTGAACCGATGACGCGCACCTGCTCCTGAGCGGCGGCGCTCGCTAAGAGCTTCGTTAAAGCTTCATCACGAGATTGGAGACCCATCGGATGTGGCTCCGGCACCACGAGCCGGTCCCGATCAGGCATTTGCCAACACCCATGAGCTGCCACGTACTTTGACGGGCGCGGGAGATCGGTTTAGAGGTGATCGTGCACGACAAGCAATAACCATGCCGCTGGCAGCGTCGCCCGGCCGGTCGTTCACGCTGAAAGGGCATTGGGGCCTCTTATGAGTTTGGTGCAACGGCTGGAAGTGCGTCAGGGCCAAGCCCTGGTAATGACGCCGCAGCTCCTGCAAGCGATCAAACTCCTGCAACTGTCGCATCTCGATCTCGCCGCCTATGTCGAGACCGAGCTGGAGCGGAACCCTCTTCTGGAACGCGCCGAAGCCGAGGGTCCCGCGACCGGTGACGCTGAAGCGGCCGGTCCGTCGAGCGAGGCCTCAGGCGAGTCGTTCGACGCATCAGATCCCGATTCGCGGCAGCCGCCGGAGCTCAATCCGAGCCGCGGTGAGATCGAGACCGATTTCGACGCGCGGCTCGACAACGTCTTCCCCGACGACGCCCCCACGCAGGTCCAGGAATCCTCTGCGGGCGACATGCTCTCGCTGACCCCGCCGCCCTACGGCAGCAGCGGCGGCAGCTTCGATTCCGAGGCGCCGGATTTCGAGGCGGCCCTGACGGCCGAGATCTCCCTGCGGGACCACCTCGCGGGCCAGCTCGAGCTGGCGACGCGGGATCCGGTGGAGCGGCTGATCGGCGGCTTCCTGATCGACGCGGTCGACGAGGCCGGATACCTGCGCGAGACGGTGGAGGGCGTGGCCCAGCGCCTCGGCGCGGACGCCGACACGGTGGCTCGGGTGCTGACCCAGGTCCAGAGCTTCGACCCGCCCGGCATCGCCGCCCGGGACCTCGCCGAGTGCCTGGCGATCCAGCTGCGCGAGCGCGACCGGTATGACCCGGCGATGCAGGCCCTGGTCTCCCGTCTCGACCTCGTGGCCAAGCGCGATTTCACCGCCCTGCGCCGTCTGTGCGGCGTGGACGATGAGGATCTCGTCGAGATGCTGGGCGAGATCCGAAGGCTCGATCCAAAGCCCGGACGGGCCTTCGGATCGAGCGCCGTCGAAGTGCTGATCCCGGACGTGTTCGTGCGCGCCGCCCCGGACGGGTCCTGGCTGGTCGAGCTCAACGGCGAGGCGCTGCCGCGGGTGCTGGTCAACCAGAGCTACTATGCCCGGGTCGTGCGCGGCGCCTCCGCCGAGGGCGACAAGGCTTTCCTGTCCGAGGCGCTGCAGAACGCCAACTGGCTCACCCGGTCGCTGGAACAGCGTGCCCGCACGATCCTGAAGGTCGCCACCGAGATCGTGCGCCAGCAGGACGGGTTCTTCGTCCACGGCGTCACGCATCTGCGCCCGCTGAACCTCAAGACCGTGGCCGAGGCGATCGGCATGCACGAATCGACCGTGTCCCGGGTGACCTCCAACAAGGCGATCGGGACGAGCCGCGGCACCCTGGAGATGAAGTACTTCTTCACCGCCGCGATCCCGGGCGCGGCCGGCATGGCGGCCCATTCGTCGGAAGCCGTGCGCCACCGGATCAAGCAGCTCGTCGACGGCGAGACGCCGGACGACGTGCTCTCCGACGACGCGCTGGTGCAGAAGCTGCGCGGCGAGGGTGTCGACATCGCCCGCCGGACCGTAGCCAAGTACCGAGAATCGTTGCGGATCCCGAGTTCGATCGTGCGCCGCCGCGAGCATTACGCTCACGGCTCGGCCCATCACGGGGCTCTGGCACTGCGCTGAGACTCTGCGGGACGGCCTTGCGCCGCGCCGCCGTCCGGCTCATCGGTCGCGCGCCGAATCACGACGCCCGGACCCGCGATGACCCCGACCGCCCAGCCACCGCGCAGCCTCACCGCCATCGTGCTCGCGGCCGGGAAGGGCACGCGGATGCGCTCGGCCCTGCCGAAGGTGCTCCACCGGGTCGCCGGGCGCAGCATGCTGGGCCACGTGCTGGCCGCCGTGCAGGCGGCGGGCGCCGGCCGGATCGCCGTGGTGGCCGAGCCCGGCCGCGACGACGTCGCCGGCGAAATCGCCCGGGAGGCACCCGGCGCGCAGGTCTTCCCGCAGGCCGAGCGGCTGGGCACCGCCCACGCGGTGCTGGCCGCCCGGTCCGTGCTCGAAGGCCCCGACGACGACGTGGTCATCGCCTTCGGCGACACCCCGCTGATCAGCGCCGAAACCTTTCTCCGCCTTCGCGCGCCCCTGGCGGAGGGTGCAGCGGTTGCCGTCCTCGCGTTCGAGAGCCCGACCCCGACCGGCTACGGCCGGGTGCTCACCGACGGCAGCCGGGTCCTGGCGATCCGCGAGGAGAAGGATGCGAGCCCGGCCGAGCGGGCCGTGACCCTGTGCAATGCCGGTCTCATGGCCTTGGGAGGTCGGCACGCGCTGGCGCTGCTCACGCGCATCGGCAACGACAACGCCGCCGGCGAATACTACTTGCCCGACGCGGTGGCGCTCGCCGTCGCGGACGGGCTCTCGGTCACGGTCGTGCCCGTGGACGAGGCGGAGGCGCAGGGCGTCAACGACCGGGTCCAGCTCGCCGTCGCCGAGGCCGCGATCCAGGTCCGGCTGCGCCGCAGCGCCATGCTGGGCGGCGCTACGCTCGTCGCCCCCGAGACGGTATTCCTGAGCCACGACACGATCCTCGGACGCGACGTGGTGGTGGAGCCGCACGTCGTGTTCGGGCCGGGCGTCCGGGTCGGGGACGGCTGCACGGTGCGGGCCTTCGCGCACCTCACCGACACCGTACTCGAAGGCAGCGTTCGCATCGGGCCGTTCGTGCGCCTGCGTGGCCATGCCGTCCTCGAGACCGGCGCGGAACTCGGCAACTTCGTCGAGCTCAAGAACGCTCGGATGGGCCCGGGCGCGAAGGCCGCACACCTCACCTATCTCGGCGACGCGGAGGTTGGCGCGAAGGCCAATATCGGCGCCGGCACGATCACCTGCAATTACGACGGCGTGCTCAAGCACCGGACCACGATCGGCGCCGGCGCCTTCATCGGGTCGAACTCGGCCCTGGTGGCCCCGGTCACGGTCGGGGAGGGCGCCTACGTGGCCTCCGGCTCGGTCATCACCGACGCCGTGCCCGACGGCGCCATGGCGATCGCCCGTGGCCGACAGGTGGTGAAGCCGGGCTGGGCTAAGCTGAAGCGGGCGGCGCTGCTCGCCGAGAAGGCATTGCGCGGGGGGCGTTGACGCCCGCGGATCCGGGGCCGGCTCTCGATCCGCTCAGTCGTGCGATTGTTGATTGCGACCGATGTCGGTCGCCCGGCATTTTTGGCTCGGGGCGGCGTCCCTCGGCTGCCCCGAAGGTAGCGGACGTTCCGTATCCGCCGCATCTCAATTGATCAGGCAAAGAGCCAGCGGCCCAGATGATTGTAGTAAGACCTGTCCCAATTTTCATAACAACGTCACACCATTGACCGGAGGCATGCTGAGCGCATGCCTGCAGGCGGGTGTCGGGATATGTGTGCTGGGGCGACGCTCCGATCACGGCATGACGACCCGCGGGCGATCCCGCCTGTCCGTTCACCACGTTAAGGTGGCCGTTCAGCCTCCGACCTTTGCCGGTCGCGCGAACTATGGTCCGCCCGTCCCGGAAGCCGCCCCTCGATTCGGTCGCGCTGAACAACCGCCGACGCCCCGGCAGGGAGAGCTTGACCCGACAGCGATACCCTGCGGGACGGCTGCGCTTGACGCACATCGGCGCAGCTGGGACACGGCCGCCGCCCTTCCGGACATCGACCCGCACGATGCTGCTCAACCGCTTGTTTCCCGTCTGCGCCGTCCTGGCAGCGGCCACGGCCTATTTCGCGCCGAACGTGTTCCTGCCGGTGCTCCCGCACGTCGCAATCTTGCTGGCCGTGATCATGTTCGCCCTCGGCGTGACGCTGACGCCCGCGGATTTCGGCCGGATCCTGGCCCGGCCCGCGCCGGTCGCGGCCGGGGTGGTCGTCCACTACCTCGTGATGCCTGCCGCCGCCTGGGCCATCGCCCACGCCCTCGGCATGGGCACCGAGCTCACGACCGGCATGGTGCTGGTCGGCAGCGTCGCCAGCGGCACGAGTTCCACCCTGATGGTCTACATCGCCGGTGGCGATGTCGCGCTGTCGGTGACGATCGCCACGGCGTCGACGCTGGTGGGTCTCGTGGCGACGCCGCTGCTGGTGCGCCTCTACGTCGACGCCGCCGTGCCGGTGGACGTGGCGGGGCTCCTGGCCAGCCTCGTGGAGATCGTGGCCGCGCCGGTGGCTCTGGGGCTGGCGCTCAACCGGCTCGCGCCGCGACTCGTCGGGCGCATCGAGCGGGCTCTGCCCGCCGTGTCGATGATCGCCATCCTGCTGATCATCGGCGCCGTCGTGGCCGGCAGCGGGGCGAGCATCGCGGCCGTCGGCCCACTCGTGCTGCTGGCGGTAGTGTTGCACAACGGAGCCGGTCTGGTCTGCGGCTACTGGAGCGGGCGCCTGCTCGGCTTCGATGAGGGCACCTGCCGAACCTTGGCCCTGGAAGTCGGCATGCAGAATTCCGGCCTCGCGGCGGCGCTGGGCAAGCTCTATTTCTCGCCGCTGGCCGCCCTGCCGGGCGCGGTCTTTTCCGTCTGGCACAACCTGTCGGGCTCGGTACTCGCCAGTCACTGGTCGGGACGGAACGCAGCCATCGTCACGCGCGGGCCCGCGCCCTCATAAAAGAACCGCCGAGGCGACCGCGCACATCAGCATCGATTCGGCCGGGGCTGGCCCTGCGCGGCCCTGATCCGGTACACGTGACGCTCGGCTCGGCGGTGAGCGAACGGCCCGGAGCTTGCGCGGCGCGTCCGCGCGCGGCCACCCGGGCGTCAAAGCGAGAGACATCCCATGTGCGGCATCGTCGGCATCGTCGGGCGCGACGCGGTGGCGGGGCAGGTGATCGAGGCCCTGCGGCGGCTCGAATACCGCGGCTACGATTCCGCCGGCATCGCCACCCTGGAGCACGGGCAGCTGGCGCGCCGCCGCGCCTCGGGCAAGCTGGTCAACCTGGAGGCTCGGCTCGCGCAGGAGCCGCTCACCGGCACGATCGGCATCGGCCACACCCGCTGGGCGACCCACGGCCGGCCCAACGAGACCAACGCCCACCCGCACGCCACCAAGCGCCTCGCCGTCGTCCATAACGGCATCATCGAGAATTTCCGCGAGCTGAAGGCCGAGCTGGAGGCCGACGGCATCGTGTTCGAGAGCCAGACCGACACCGAGGTCGTGGCCCAGCTGGTCAGCCGCAACATGGACCGGCAGATGAGCCCGGTCGACGCGGTCGCCGCCGCCCTGCCGCGGCTGCGCGGCGCCTTCGCGCTGGCCTTCATCTTCTCCGGGGAGGAGAACCTGCTGATCGGCGCCCGCCACGGCGCGCCGCTCGCGGTCGGCTTCGGCCAGGGCGAGACCTATCTCGGCTCCGACGCCCTGGCGCTCGCCCCGTTCACCGACGCCATCACCTATCTCGACGAGGGCGACTGGGCGATCCTGACTCGGGACGGCGCCGAGATCCGCGACCAGTCCGGCGCCCGCGTCGAGCGCCCGCGCCAGAAGATCGCCACGCAGGCCTACCGGATCGACAAGGGCGAGTACCGCCACTTCATGGCGAAGGAGATCCACGAGCAGCCCGAGGTGGTGGGCCGCACGCTCGCCCACTACGTCGACATGGCCAACGGCCGAGTGATGCTGCCCGAGGCGCTGCCGTTCGACTTCGCCAAGCTCAGCCGCGTCTACATCACCGCCTGCGGCACGGCGTTCTATGCCGGTCTCGTAGCGCGCTACTGGTTCGAGCAGGTGGCGCGCTTACCCGTGGAGATCGACGTCGCCTCCGAGGCCCGCTACCGCGAGGCGCCGCTCGAGAAGGACGGGCTGACGCTGGTCATCTCGCAATCGGGCGAGACCGCCGACACCCTGGCCTCGCTGCGCTACGCCAAGAGCCAGGGCCAGCACACGCTCAGCGTCGTCAACGTGCCGACCTCGACCATCGCGCGGGAATCCTCCGTGGTGATGCCGACGCTCGCCGGCCCCGAGATCGGCGTCGCCTCGACCAAGGCGTTCTCGTGCCAGCTCACCGTGCTGCTGTGCCTGGCCATCGCGGCCGGCCGGGCGCGGGGCACGCTGGACGAGGCCGGGGAGCGCCGGCTGGTGGACGCTCTGATCAAGGCGCCGGGCCTGATGGCGGAGGCGCTGACCCGCGAATCGGAGATCGAGCTCCTGGCCCGGGACGTCGCGAAAGCGCGGGACGTGCTCTATCTCGGCCGCGGCACCAGCTACCCGATGGCGCTGGAGGGCGCGCTGAAGCTGAAGGAGATCAGCTACATCCACGCCGAGGGCTACGCGGCGGGCGAGCTGAAGCACGGTCCGATCGCGCTGATCGACGAGAGCGTGCCGGTGATCGTGATCGCGCCCCACGACGCGGTGTTCGAGAAGACGGTGTCGAACATGCAGGAGGTCGCCGCCCGGGGCGGGCGGATCGTGCTGATCGGCGACGCCAAGGGCGCGGCCGAGCACGGGCTCGACACCATGGCCACCGTGACCATGCCGGACCTCGACCCCACGGTGGCACCGATCGTGTACGCGGTGCCGATCCAGCTGGTAGCCTACCACACCGCGGTGTTCATGGGGAAAGACGTCGACCAGCCCCGGAACCTCGCCAAGTCGGTCACCGTGGAGTAGCCGCACCGACCAACAGGGACCCCGATGACCGAGAGAGACGCCGCCGCGATCCGCTGGCTCGAAGGACAGGAGGGCGCCATGCTGGCCCTGCTCGAGGAGCTGGTGAACATCGATTCCGGCTCCTACGACAAGGCCGGGGTCGACGCGGTCGGCGCCCGCATCGCGTTCTTCCTGGCCGAGCACGGCGTCTCGGTCACCACCATCCCGGTGGAGGATTACGGCGACGCGCTGAAGGCGCAGGTCGCCGGATCCGGCGGCGCGAACCGGCCGGTCGTGCTGATGGGCCACCGCGACACGGTCTTCCCGAAGGGCGAGGTCGCCCACCGGCCGTTCCGGATCACGGAGGGCCGCGCCTACGGGCCGGGCGTCGCCGACATGAAGGCCGGGCTGGTCATGAACGCCTTCGTGCTGGCGGCCTACCAGCAGGCCGGTGGCGCGCCGGTGCCGCTGGTAGGCCTGTTCACGAGCGACGAGGAGATCGGCTCGCCGGCCTGCCGGCCGATCATCGAGGAGACCGCCCGCGGCGCCCGCGCGGTGCTCAACGCCGAGCCCGGCCGGCCGTCCGGGAATGTCGTCACCGGCCGCAAGGGCGGTGTGTTCATGCACCTGGAGGTCCACGGCAAGGCTGCCCATTCCGGCGGCAACTACGCCGACGGGCGCAGCGCCATCGGCGAGCTCGCCCACAAAATCACCGCGCTCCACGCGATCACCGATCTCGACCGTGGCATCACGGTGAATGTCGGGCTGGTCTCGGGCGGCCAGTCGGTAAACACCGTGGCGCCCCGGGCGACCTGCGAGATCGACCTGCGCTACGTCACCCCGGCGGACCGGGACGCGGCCATGGGCCGGATCGCCGCGATCGTGGACGGTGCGACCGTGCCGGATACCCGGGCGCAGCTGACCATCAAGGGCGAGTTCCTGCCCCTGGTGCAGGACGAGGCCTCGCGCGCGCTGTTCGAGACCTACGCGCGGGGCAGCGCGCAGCATGGCGTCCGGATCGAGGGCGAGTTCGCCGGCGGCTGCGCCGATTCCGGCTTCACCGCGAGCGTCGGGTGCCCGACGCTGTGCGCGGTCGGGCCGGTCGGCGGCAAGGCGCACTCGCCCGAGGAATATCTGGAGGTGGCGAGCCTCGTCCCGCGGGCGCGCGCCATCGCCGAGACGGTCTCGGCGATGGCGGCCTGAGGCGTCTTCTCCCGGGCCGCGATCACCCCTCCACAAGCGCCAGCGCGGCCTCGGTGTAGCGATTGCCGCTGACCGCCTCCGGGGGCATCGCCGCGTCGATAGCGGCGAGGTCGTGGGCGCTGAGCACGATCGCCGCAGCGGCGGCATTCTCTTCGAGATGGCGGATCTTGCGGGCGCCCGGGATCGGCACGATTCCGGCGCCCCGGCTGAGGACCCAGGCCAGGGCGAGCTGAGCGGGTGTGACGCCCTTGTCGGCCGCCATGGAGGACAATGCGTCGACCAGCCTCTGGTTGGCCGCCAGGTTCTCGGCCTCGAAGCGCGGCAGGGTGCGGCGGAAATCGTCGGCTCCGAGGCCATCGAGGTCTCGAATGGCGCCGGTCAGGAGCCCGCGACCCAGCGGGCTGTAGGGCACGAAGCCGATACCGAGTTCGGCGCAGGTCGGCAGCACCGCGGCCTCCGGCTCACGGCTCCACAGGGAATACTCGCTCTGCACAGCGGCAATCGGATGGACCGCGTGGGCGCGCCGGATCGTGGCCGCGCCGGCCTCGGACAGGCCCAGCGCGCGTACCTTCCCGGCGCGCACGAGATCGGCCATCGCGCCGACGGTGTCCTCGATCGGCACCGCGGGATCGACCCGGTGCTGGTAGAATAGGTCGATCACCTCGACGCCGAGGCGCTGCAGCGAGGCGTCGCAGACCGCGCGGACATGCTCGGGCCGGCTGTCGAGGCCGACGATCCGGTCCCGGCCCTCTCCAGTCTCGGCGATCTTGAAGCCGAACTTGGTGGCGATGACCACCTGGTCACGCACCGGCGCCAGAGCCTTCCCGACCAGCGTCTCGTTCTCGAACGGCCCGTACATCTCGGAGGTATCGAAGAATGTGACGCCGAGATCGACCGCCCGGCGCAGCGTGACGATGGCCTCCGCCTCCGGCTGGCCGCCATAGCCGAAGCTCATCCCCATGCAGCCGAGGCCGAGGGCGGAGACGGAGAGTTCGGAACCGAGTCGACGCTGTTGCATGGGATTTTCCTGTGGGTTCTCTCGCGAGTCGCTTGGACGAACCCGTCCCGACTGTGCATCGAGGCCAACGCTTAGGATAATCCGTGCTCTACAGCGCAGCCTGTCCTATCCGGCTCAACAGTGAAACGCACCGATCTCCCGGCCCTCGCGATCTTCGCCGCCGTCGCGGGGCGCCGCAGCTTCCGCGGGGCGGCCCGCGACCTCGGGCTCTCCGTCTCGGCGGTGAGCCACGCGATCAACGGGCTCGAGGCGAGCCTCGGGATCCAGATCCTGGCCCGGACCACCCGCAGCGTCGCCCCGACGGAAGCGGGACGGCGCCTGCTCACCGGACTCGAGCCGGCGCTCGCGGCGATCACCGAAGCGGTCGAGGCCGCCACCGCCTCGCAGCAGCGGCTCTCGGGAACGCTGCGCTTCTCGGTACCGCACTCGGCCGCCGAGATGCTGCTGCTCCCGCTCGCCGTGGCGTTCACGCGCGCGCATCCCGGCATCGCGATCGAGATCTGCGCGCAGGACGACCTGCGCGACATCGTGGCGGAGGGCTTCGATGCCGGCGTCCGGTTCGCTGAGAGCCTGGAGCAGGACATGATCGCGGTCCCGCTCGGCCCCGCTCAGTGCGCGGCGATCGTAGCGTCACCGTCCTACTTCGCGGACCAGCCGCGGCCGCGCACGCCGCAGGACCTCCACGACCACACCTGCATCAACCGTCGCTTCGCCGGCGGCGCCCTGTTCCGCTGGGATCTCGAGAAGGACGGCGCGGCCGTGACCGTCTCGGTCTCCGGAAGCCTGATCCTGGACGACATGGGGCTGATCGCGGAGGCGGCGCGGATGGGCGCCGGGCTCGCCTACGTGTTCGAGGCGCAGGTGACGGACGACCTCGCCTCCGGCCGGCTGGTCCGCGTGCTCGCGGATTGGTGCCCGCGCTTTCCGGGCTTTTTTCTTTACTACCCAAGCCGTCGGTTGATGCGACCGGTGCTCCGGGCCTTCCTCGATTTCGTCCGGGCCGAGGCCGCGGACGACCGATCACGGGTCCGAACCTTCGCATGAGGTCGAGTGATGAACCAGTTCCAATGATCGAGCTTCATCGGATCGTGCATGCGGCGCGGGTCTACCTCGAATTGCACTGGCCCGCGTGGCATGCGCGATGGGGGCCGCCGCCTCCGGCCTGCGCATCACAGTGGACCTGCGTCCGATCCAGTCTGTTCATTCAAAAATCGCTCGCTCACGCCAATATCTCTGCCGTGATCGTCAGTGGTGTTCCGACGTCCAGAGATCGATGCGGCTTCTTTGACGGGCTGACGTGGAACAGCCATGCTTGGGTGCGTACCAACCAAACAATCGTCGATGTGACAGCCGATCAATTTGCGGCCGCAGCCGTCATCATCACGGCGATCAGCGACGGTCGCTATCGAGAGGGTATCGGAACGGAAGCTCGACTTCCAGTCGGAACATCGCCTATCCGCGCTGTCGATGCTATCTGGCCGACCTGGGTCGAAGTCATGCGCGGCATCTGACCGTTGCGCCGATACCGTTTAGTCTCGCACCGCTCCGACGAGCCGCGATAGAAAGCTGTCCAGGGCCGCCTTGTCGATCCAGCGCAGGACGGCGACGAGGTCGTGGTCCGGATCGACCCAGATCACGTTGTTGCCGGCCCCGAGCGCACTGAACGCGGACTCCGGCAGTTCGGGCTTGGCGGTCGGACCGCGGTTCAGCCACCACAGGTAGCCGTAATTCGCGAGCGTCGGCGACGGGGTCAGCATCGCGCGGATCCACCGCTCCGACAGGAGCCGGCGTCCGGCCCAGACGCCGCCGTGGGCGATCAGGAGCCCGAAGCGCGCATGGTCGTCCGCGCCGATGAACAGGCCACCGCCCCAATGGCCGCCACCGGGCACCGACTGGATCCGGGCCCCATCGATCTCGACCCAGGCGTTGTCGTAGCCGTGCCACGCCCAATCGTGGGACGCTCCGATCGGCTCGAAGATCCGCGTGCGCAGCACCTCCGGCAACGCGCGGCCGAAGCGGCGCATCAGGCAATACGCCAGCAGGTTGACCCGCACGTCGTTGTATTCGTAATGGCTGCCCGGGGCCTGGAGCGCGCGACGCTCGCCCTTGCGGCTGTTGTCCGCCCCGGGACCGATCTGGCGGAAATGATCGACCTGGTCGGACTTGCCGAACAGCGTGCCCTGCCACTCGCTCGATTGCTGCAGCAGGTGCCGCCAGGTGATCGCGCCGTTCCGCGGACCCTCGAGGAGAGGATCCGGGACGCTGTCCCGAACAGGCGCATCCACGTCCGGGATCAGCCCGTCATCGTGCGCGAGCCCGGCCAGGACGGCCAGATAACTCTTCGCGATGGAGAAGGTCATGTCGGGTCGCCGTGTATCGCCCCAGGCGGCCACGCGTCGGCCGCCCTTCAGGATCACGCCGGCCGGGCCGCCCCGCGGTCGCACCGGCCCGCCGATGTCGCTCCAGGGCCCGCGCTCGTTCCACTCGACCAGGCCGACATAGCGTCCGTCCGGGTAGTAGAGGCTGCGCGGCCAAGGGCTCTCGTTCGCCTCGGCATAGGCGATCGCCTCGGCCAGGGCCGCGGCATCGAGCCCGGCGGCCTCGGGCCTTAGGGTCTCCCACGTCTGCGTCGGACAATACGGCTCGGTCCCCTGCGTCACGCCCGTTCTCCCGTCGGCACCGGGTGGTCATAGCACCGACGGACGGGCACGCATGCGCCGCGCCAGGGCGTTCCCTGGTACGTCCTGGCGATTCGCCCCGGATGTCAGCCCGCGGCCCGGTAGCGCTCCGCGGGTTGGACCTGGCCGAGATTCGGGATCATCGCGGTCCGCGCCCGATCATACGCGTCCCACTGCGCGGCGTCGGGCAGGGGCGGGATCGTCACCGGCTCACGGAGGTCGAAGCCGACCAGGGCGGCGTCCACCAGGGCGCCCGTCTCCATCACGGCCGGTAGGCTGTTCACGTCGAGTCCGGCGCGCTCCCAGATCTCGGTGCGGGTCGCCGCCGGCAGGACCGCCTGGACGTAGACGCCCTTCGGCCCGAGCTCGGCGTGGAGCGCTGCGCTGAGATACTGCACGAAGGCCTTGGTGGCGCCGTAGACCGCCATTCCGAATTCCGGGACGAAGCCGACCACCGAACCGATATTGATGATGGCGCCTTCACCGGCCTCGGCGAAGCGCGGGGCGACCGCAGCGGCGAGGCGTGCCGGAGCGGTTGTATTGAGGGCGATCAGCGCCGCGACTTGCTCGGGATCCTGGCCGACGAAGCTGCCGGTGAGCGCCGCGCCGGCATTGTTCACCAGCACGCCGATCCGGGCATCCGTGCGCAGGCGGGTCTCGACGGCGGCGAGGTCGGCCGGACGGGTCAGGTCAGCCCGGAGGATGTCGACCGCGACGCCGGCCTCCCGGCGCAGGCGCTCGGCCAGCGCCCCCAGGCGGTCGGCGTCCCGGGCGACCAGAACGAGATCGTGGCCGCGATGGGCGAAGCGGTCGGCATAGACCGCACCGATGCCCGACGAGGCACCGGTAATCAGGATGGCAGGCTTGCTGGACATGGGCTCGATCCTTACCTTTTACATGATCATCATCATGTATCGCAAACATGACGATGATCATGTAAAGGGTCAAGCGAGCCTCGTTCCGCGGGCGTGAGATTGCGCACATGAAGGTCGACGGCGCGCCGAGTGCCGGCGCGCCGCGCAGCTTGGCGGACCGGTTCCCGGATCCGCCCGACCGGCTGAGCTCGGCAGCCAGATTGCGTTCATCCCGGCCCCGTCGCGCACAGACCAGCGCCGAGATCGATCGGGTCGCCCTGACCAGGCCTTACCGGTGAAACCGCGCCGCGCCGCCCGGATCGGCGGCGGTGAGCGGCCTCCTCCTCGGCCGCTTGCGCCCCGGCACCGCATCGATCAGGTTTCCGATGTCCCAAGGGTCCCGCATGCGGATCTCGAGCGAGGAACCGCTTCGACCGTGCAACTCCTGATCGTCGACGACCATCCGCTGTTCCGTGACGCCCTGGCGGCCACGATCCGCCTCGCCCATCCGGACGCCGTCCTGCACGAGGCCGACGGGATCGAGGCCGCCTGCGCGGTGCTGGCCGAGAACCGCGGCATCGACCTGACGCTCCTCGACCTGTCCATGCGGGGGGTCACCGGCTTCGACGGCCTGATCACGGTCCGGGCCCGCTTCCCGCGCATCCCGATCCTGATCGTGTCGGGCCACGAGGACCCGCGCATCGTCCGGGAGGCCCTGCAGCACGGAGCCGCCGGCTTCGTGCCCAAGGCGATGGACAAGAGCACCCTGACCCGGGCGATCACCGAGGTGATGAGCGGCGCATTGTTCCTGCCCCCCGGCTTCGCAGAGGCGAGCGCGCCGTCGCCGCATGCCAAGAAGGCCCCCCTGGCCGAGCGCGTGGCCCGGCTCACGCCGCAGCAATTGCGGGTGCTGATGATGATCCGCCAGGGCAAGTTGAACAAGCAGATCGCCCATGAGCTTCACGTCGGCGATTCCACCGTGAAGGCCCATGTCTCGGAGATCCTGCGCAAGCTCGAAGTGATCAGCCGGACGCAGATCGTGATCGACACGGCATCACTGGATTTCGACCAGATTCACAACACGCAACCGGCCTGACACCGCGCATTCCGCCGTCGAAGCCGGCTTTGCGGCAGGGAGCCGCCGGGGATGCGCGCCGCGTAAAAGCCGCGACAGGCACCCGGACGTAACGCGATGGCGCCGGGCCGGGCGCATCGTCCTCAGGAGGCGACGCGTTCGACCAGAGCGCGGACATCGGCGCGATCCATCGGCTCCGGATCCACCGAGCGGTGAATCGACAAGCCCTCGATCAAGGCATCCAGGGCCTTAGCCACGTCGGCCGAGAAATGTTGCCGGAGTGCCGCACGGCTCTTCTCCATCCAATCCTGCATGACGCGGCGCAGCGGCGGGTTGCGGGCGGCGAAGGCGTAAAGCTCGTAGCTCAGCAGCATGGTCCGCGGGCTCGCCCAGCTGTCGTCCACGATGAGGTCGACCACGGCCTCGCAGGCCTCATGGCGATCCGCGGCCTCGGCCAGCCGCTCGGTGAAGCGCGCCGAGACCGTGTCGGCCAGAAGGGTGAACGCCTCGGTCAACAGTTCGACCAGGCCGGTGAAGTGGTAGGTCATCGAGCCGAGCGGCACGTCGGCCGCCGCCGCGACCCGGCGATGCGTCGTCCCGGCGACGCCGTGCTCGGCGATGACGTCGAGGGTCGCCTGCACGATGCGGGCGCGGCGGTCCGGGTCGTAACGGCGCTGGGACGAGGGCACGCGGGGCTCCTGCACGCGATTTCCAGACGAGATCCCTGGACGAAATTTCTGGGCGAGATTCGTTGGCAAGATTCCCGGACGGGCGGGAATTGGCATTCGCGTCCGATGCGTACATATGTACGCATCGTTGGACCGGACCGGAAGGGCTGGCCGGGACCGAGCCCGCATCGCTGCGGAGCTTGAACGGGGAGAATGCCGATGCGGACCGAGCGGGACAAGATGCTGGCGGGGGAACTCTACGACGCCCTCGATCCCGAACTCGCCGCGGGCCGCATCCGGGCCCGGGATCTCTGCCAGTTGCTCAACGCGTCAGGCGAGGCCGACGCGGATCACCGCCGGGACCTGTGCCAGCAGATCTTCGCGGCCGGCGGCGATACGGTCTGGATGCAGCCGCCGTTCTTCTGCGATTACGGCTCGAACATCGAGCTCGGCGAGCGGGTGTTCTTTAACTTCAACTGCGTGATCCTCGATGTCTGCCGGGTGCGGATCGGAAGCTTCACGCTGTTCGGCCCATCCGTTCAGATCCTCACGCCCCTGCACCCGTTCAACGCGGCCCTGCGCCGGGTCCAGGAATTCGGGAAGCCGGTCGAAATCGGGTCGGACGTCTGGGTCGGTGGTGGCGCCCTGATCCTGCCGGGCGTCACCATCGGGTCCCGCACGGTGATCGGCGCCGGCAGCGTGGTCACGCGCGACGTGCCGGACGGGGTCCTGGCCGCCGGAAATCCGTGCCGGGTCATCCGGCCGATCAGCGACGACGAGCGGGAGCATTACGCATCCGCGCCCTGACGCGGAGTAGCGATTCCCGCGCGCGAGACCGGATGGCGCGCGGCGCGTGCCATCCGGTCCAACGAATTCACGCGCCGAGGCCGCCGACGCAGAGATACTTGGTGTTCAGGTAATCCTCGATGCCATGGTAGGAGCCCTCGCGGCCCAGGCCGGATTCCTTCACGCCGCCGAAGGGCGCCACCTCGGTGGTGATGATGCCCTCGTTGATCCCGACCATGCCGTATTCCAGCGCCTCGGCGACCCGGAAGGTGCGGCCGAGGTCGCGGGTGTAGAAGTAGCAGGCCAAGCCGAACTCGGTGTCGTTGGCCATGCGGATCGCCTCCGCCTCGTCGCGGAACCGGAACAGCGGCGCCAGCGGCCCAAAAGTCTCCTCCCGGGCCACCGCCATGTCTGGGGTCGCTCCGGTGATCACGGTCGGCTCGAAGAACTGGCCGCCCAACGCGTGGCGATGCCCGCCCGCGACCACCCGGCCGCCCTTCTCGACGGCGTCGCGGATATGGGCCTCGGTCTTCTCCACCGCGGCCATGTCGATCAGCGGCCCCTGGGCGACGCCCTCCTCGATGCCGTTGCCGACCTTCAGGCGGTTGGCGGCCTCGGCCATCTTGTCCGCGAAGGCGTCGTAGATCCCGTCCTGCACCAGGAAGCGGTTGGTGCAGATGCAGGTCTGGCCGGAGTTGCGGTACTTGGCGAGCATCGCGCCGGCCACGGCCCGGTCGAGGTCGGCGTCGTCGAACACGATGAACGGCGCGTTGCCGCCCAACTCCATCGAGACCTTCTTCACCGTGTGCGAGGCCTGCTCCAGCAGCACCTTGCCGACCTCGGTGGAGCCGGTGAACGTGATCTTCTTGACCAGCGGGTTGCCGGTCATCTCCCCTCCGATGGCGCGGGCCGATCCGGTGAGGATGCTCACGGTTCCGGCCGGGAAGCCGGCCTTCTCGCACAGCACGCCCCAGGCGAGGCCCGAGAGCGGGGTCTGCGAGGCCGGCTTGATCACGATCGGGCAACCGGCGGCCAGGGCCGGTGCGATCTTGCGGGCGATCATCGAGGACGGGAAGTTCCACGGGGTGATGGCCGCGACCACGCCCACCGGCTCCTTGGTGACCAGGATCTTGCGGTCACCCCAGGGGGAGGGGATCACGTCGCCGTAGACGCGCCGCGCCTCCTCGGCGAACCACAGCACGTAGGCCGCCGACATCGCGACCTCGCCGCGGGATTCGGTCAGCGACTTGCCCTGCTCGGCGGTGAGGATCTGCGCCAGATCCTCCTGGTTCTCGGTGACCAGGGCGGCGAGCTTGCGCAGCAGCACGGCGCGCTCGTTGGCGGTCTTCGCGCGCCAGGCCGGATAGGCCGCGTGGGCGGACTGGATCGCCCGGCGGGTCTCGTCGGCGCCGGCGTTCGGCACCCGGGCGATCACCGCGCCGGTGGCCGGGTTGGTGACGTCGATCGTGCCGGACCCGGCCTTCGACCATTCCCCGCCGATCAGGCAGGATTCGACCAGGAGGCTCCGGTCCTTCAGGGTGAAAGTGTCGGACTCAGGCATTCAACGGTTCCTTCGGCGGCTGCGGCCTGTCTGGCTGAGACAGATCCGTCCGCGGCTTGAGGGGCACGCTCTGGGCCGTATTCCTCGCCTGCGCCTCGGCTTTTGTCTCGAAGACATGCGGAGCCAGATCGCGGCTCGCCAACGAGGCACCGAGTTTTAATCGCAAGAACGCGCTCGTCGTGTAGCGCGAAGCAGTCTCGTAGTACCGGTTCTCCAGATAAGCGATCGCCGAGAAATAGGCATCGCTCACTGTCGGGTCGATCTCGAATCCATCGTAATTGGCGATCAGGTGGACCTTGCGACCGATTTCCTGGCAGGCGCGCTCGTATTCGCGGCGCACCAGTTCGACGTCGTCGATAGTCCTGACCTGGAAGCCTTCGAGGTTCGAGAACAGAATGTTGCGTTCCCGGTCGTAGCTGATCCGCTCAGACAGGGAGAGCCCGAGGAGCCAGGGCTCCAGCCCCATGACGGCATCGCGGAACAGCCGCGGATCCATGGGCTTCGGGTCCTGCACGATCGGCGTGAACCCCATCTGCCCGAGGATGTCCCGCGCGATGTCGATTCCCGGGGCGACCTCGGCCAGCTCCATGCCGGCCTTGGTCCGGCGGAACACGCAGCGCTCAGTCACGTAGAGCACCGGCTGGCCACGCTCGGCCGCGTAAGCGCCCGAGAAGGTCACCTGCTCCACGGCGGCGATGAACTTCCGGGAGCGTCCCTCGGTGACGATCCGGATGCCGTCGCCCTCGACGACCACCTCCAGCCCGTCGGCCGTGAAGGTGCCGGCGAACACCAGGCTCTTGGCGTTCTGCGAGATGTTGATGAAGCCGCCGGCGCCGGCGAGCCGCTTGCCGAAGCGGCTGACGTTGACGTTGCCCTCGGCGTCGCATTGCGCGAGCCCCAGGCAGGCGAGGTCGAGGCCGCCGCCGTCGTAGAAGTCGAATTGCTGGTTCTGGTGCAGCACCGCCGCCGGGTTGAGGGCGGCGCCGAAATCGAGCCCGCCCTGCGGCAAGCCGCCGATCACTCCGGGCTCGGCGGTGAGCGTCAGGTATTTCAGCACCCGCTCCTCGGCGGCGACCGCCGCCACCCCCTCGGGCATGCCGATGCCGAGATTGACCACGCCGCCGGGGGGCAGCTCGAAGGCGCAGCGCCGTGCGATGACCTTGCGGGCATCGAGCGGAATCGGCGGGATCCGGTCCAGCGGCACGCGCTGGCGACCGGTGAAGGCGTGGTTGTAGGGCGTGCCGTAGGTCTGACGGTGGTTCTCCGGCTGGCTCAGCACCACGCAATCGACCAGCACCCCGGGCACCTGCACCTCGCGGGGGGCCAGCGAGCCGGCCTCGGCCAGGCGCTCGACCTGGGCGATGACGAAGCCGCCCGAGTTCTTGGCCGCCATGGCGGCGGCGAGGTTGTCGAGGGTGAGCGCCTCGCGCTCCATGGTGATGTTGCCGGCCGGGTCCGCCGTGGTGCCGCGGATCAGCGCGATGTTCACCGGAAAGGCCTTGTAGTGCAGCCAGGACTCGCCGCCGAGCTCGACCACGCTGACCAGGTCCTCATGGGTGACGGCGTTGAGCTTGCCGCCTTCGAGCCGCGGATCCACGAAGGTGCGCAGGCCGACCTTGGTGATGTGGCCAGGCGTATGCGCGGCGATCTCCCGGTAGAGATGCGACACGACGCCGAGCGGCAGGTTGTAGGCCTCGATCTCGCCGTCGATCGCCATCTTCGCCAGCTTGGGCACCAGCGCCCAGTGACCGCCGACGACGCGACGCACCAGCCCCGGGATCGCCAGCCGGTTGAGGCCGCGCTCCTTGCCGTCGCCGGGCGCGGCGGCGAACATCAGCCCGAGCCCATGCGGGCCCTGGCCGGCCTCGAACCGCCGGGCCAGAGCCAGGATCAGCTCATCCGGCGTACCGATGCCGACGAAGCCCGAGACCGCGACCATGTCGCCGTCCTGCAGGATGGCGAGCGCCTCGTCGGCGCTGACGATCTTGTTCTTCAGGCTGCCCATGCGGTTATCCTCGGAGCCTGGAATTGAGAGCGCCGCGCCAAGCGCGGCGATCATTCGACCGGTCGATCCTACCCACCGCCCTCATCCTGAGGTCCCCGGCGATCGCAGACCGCCGGGCCTCGAAGGAGCCTTCCAGGGATCGCAGCGATTTCTGGAGGGCTCCTTCGAGGCGGCCGCTGCGCGACCGCACCTCAGGATGAGGGAGAGCTTTGGATCGACCGGCGATACAAACCCGCAAGATGGCGCGAGATCCGCGCGGTTTCCCTCCCCCTACTGCGGGGGAGGGTGGGCCGGCCGTCAGGCCAGGTCGGGAGAGGGGAGCGCGGTATCCAGAGAAGTCGCGCCGGAAGCCCCATCCACTACTGTCGCGCTGCCTCTCTCCCCTCCTGCTGCGCAGGGTACCCTCCCCCGCAGAGGGGGGAGGGGGATAAGCGGCGCGCCTCTCATCCACGAACGTGCACCCGGCAGCTCCCCTGTCGCGGCGCATCACCCTACCCACGCGCACCCAGCCAATCGGCGATGCCGGAGCCCAGCAACTTCTGCGCCTTGCCGCCGACGAAGACGCCGACATGGCCGCCGGGCAGGCCGAGCTCGGTGTAGTCGTCGGTGCCGATCTTGTCCTTGAGCGCTTGCGACGTCGCCGGCGGGATGATGTGGTCGTCCTGGGCGAAGACGTTCAGCACCGGGCAGGCGATCCGCTTCAGATCGACCGTGCGGCCGCCGAGCACGAAGGTGCTCTGGACCAGCTTGTTGTCCTGGTAGAGATCCTTGAGCCACTGCTTGGCCGCCTCGCCGGGATGGTCCGGCCGGTCGGCGATCCACTTCTCCATGCGCAGGAAGTTCAGGAACTTCTTCTTGTCGTCGAGGGCGTCGAGCAAGTCCAGGTTGTACTTCGTCATGGTCCGCATCGGCGTCATCATCGAGAACACCGAGCCCATGAACGCCCCGGGCAGCGAGCCTTGCGCATCGATCAGGCGGTCCACGTCTTCCGGCGACAGGGAGCGGGTCCAGACGTTGATGAAGCCGTGGCCGGCCCGGGACTCGCGGGTGTCGGCGTGGAAGTCGATCGGCGTGATGGTCAGCACCATCGCGTTGACGCGCTCCGGGTAGAGCGCCGCGTAGCAGGTGGTGAAGACGCCGCCCTCGCAAATCCCGAGCAGGTTGATTTTTTCGCGCCCCGCCGCTGCTCCGATGAAGGCGACGCATTCGGCGAGGTAATCGTCGACGTAGTCGTCGATGGTGACGTAGCGGTCGGCCCGGCCGGGATTGCCCCAATCGACCACGTAGAGGTCGAGGCCGAGATTGAGCAAGTTGCGGACCAGCGAGCGGTCCTCCTGCAGATCGGCCATCGTGTAGCGGCCGATCAGACCGTAGACGATCAGCACCGGCGGCAGGCCCTTGCTCTCGGCAAGCGGCCGGTAGCGGTAGAGCGAGACCTTGTCCTGGCTCCAGACCAGGTCCTTGGGCGTGGTGGCGATCTGCACGTCGGCGTCGCGCACGTCCGCGAACAGCTTGGCACCCGCACTGATGCGGCGGCCGAGCTCGGCGACCTCGGCCATCATCTCGGCGGGTTTGAGCGGGAGCGGCGTAGTCGGAGCCTTCGGGGCGGCCCGGTCCGCTCCCCCCTTGTCGGCCATGCCTTCGCCGGCCATGCCACCGTCACCCATGCCCTTGTCAGCCATGCCCTTGTCAGCCATGCGCGTCCTCCGTTGCCGGCGCGGCGGTGCCGTTGGCCCTAGAGGCCCGGGCAGCCTCCCGGCGCTCCCGGCGCAGGGCCCGGACTTCCCGGCGCAGCTCGGTCAGGCTCTTGTGCACGTCGTCCAGTTCGGCCCGGGTCGGCTGCCCGTAGAAATCCGACAGGAAGGCCGAGAGGTCCTGTTGGGCGAGCCGCAGGTCGGTCGATGCCTTCAGCACCACCCGCTGCGAGGCCAGGAACGCCTCGGAGCGCTGGACATCCAGCAGCACCGCGTTGGCGGTCTCGGTCCAGCGGGTCATCATCTCGCGGGCGGAGCTGAAGCCCTCGCCGCGCTCGGCACGGTCATTGGCCTCCTTGGCGAAGGTCCCGGCCGCCCGGGTCCAGGCCTCCAGCATCACGGCCTGGTGCTCGGCCTGCGCCCGCCGCAACGCCGCCCAGGCGGTGAACAGCGCGCCGTAGCGCCGCTCGGTCTGCCACAGGTCGGCGAGCTGGGGCCCCTCGGACATCCGCGTCAAAGCCGCGTCGAACTCGGCCGAGCCGCCGAGCCAGGCCTGTGGATCGAAGATACGCGCCAGCACCGCTCCGGCGGTCGGGTCCGGCGCTCCGGCGCCCCCCTGCAGCGATGTGGTCAAAGTCTGCGACAGGGCGGTCGCCGAAGCCCAGGCCTGGGCGAGATGACTCTGCGCCGTGGCGAGGCTGGAGAGATCGGTCTGCGGCGGGGTCGGCCACGAGAAGCCCGGCGCGGCCCCGGGGGCGAAGAAGCCGGCGCCGGCACGGGTCCAGAACTCGCCCATCGCCTTGAACGCGTCGAACTGGTCCATGACGGCGCACCTCCTCGCGGTTCTCCGGCCTCCTTGGCGGGCCGGTTGTCGGGCCGTTTCAGGTCGCTGGGCGCGCCTCGCCAAGCGCCTCGCTGTAGATCGCGTAGGCGTCGTCGTAGGTGACCTCGCGGGGATTGTTCACGAGGAGCCGCGTCTGCTTCATCGCGTCGGTGGCCATCCGCTCCAGATCCTTCTGCGCGACACCGACCTCCGCGAGCGAGGCCGGGACCTTGCAGTCGCGGCAGATCGCGTCGAGGCTTTCGACGAAGCGTGCGGCCGCCTCGGCCGGCGGGAGATCGGCCGCCGCCGGATCCAGGATCGGCGCCAGCTCGGCGTAGAGCGCCTCCGCGTGGGACAGGTTGAAGCGCATCACCCCCATCAGCACCAGGGCGTTGGAGAGCCCGTGCGGCACGTGGAAGATCGCGCCGACCGGATAGGCCAGCGCGTGCACCGCCGCCACCGGCGCGTTGGCGAAGGCCATGCCGGCGAGCATCGAACCGAGCAGCATGCCGGAGCGCGCTTCGAGGTTGCGGCCGTCCGAGCAGGCGGTGCGGATGTTCGCCGAGAGCAGGGCCAGGGCCTGCTTGGCGAGCTGATCCGAGATCGGGTTCTTCTTGTTCTTGCTGGTGAACGCCTCGATGGCGTGGACCATGGCGTCGATGCCGGTGGCCGCGGTGACGTGGGCCGGCAGGCCCAGGGTCAACTCGGGATCGAGCACCGCCCAGTCAGGCAGCAGTTTCGGCGCGACGACGCCCTTCTTCTCGGTGGTCGGCGTCGTGACGATCGAGATCGGCGTGACCTCGGAGCCTGTCCCGGCGGTGGTCGGCACCAGGATCAGCGGCAGCCGGTCGCCCTTGGCCAAGCCGACGCCGTAGATCGAGTCGAGCGGCTCATCGGACTTCGCCAAGTAGGCCACCAGCTTGGCGGTATCGAGCGCCGAGCCGCCGCCGATCGACAGGACGAGATCGGTCCCGAGTTCCCGGGCCCGCTTGGCCGCCGCCTCGATCACCGTGGAGGGCGGGTCGGCGACCACGTCCTCGTAGACGTCGATGGCGATGCCGGCCGCCGCCAGCGCCGCCTCGGCGGCCTCGGTCAGACCGGCCTTGCGCACGCCCTTGTCGGTGACCAGCAATACGCGCTTGGCCCCGAAGGTGCCGACGATCTCCGGAAGTTTCTTCGCGGCGCCGGCCTCGAACAACACGTTCGGGGTTGTCTGGAAGGTGAACGGGTTCATCGCGCTGCCCTGTTGTCGTGCCGGGATCGATTCTGCGACGGAATCACTCGGCCGGCTCGAAATCCTTCACCTTCTCGCGCAGTTCCTCAACGAGAACACGCGTGTTCTCCGAATAATCGATCGGTACCGCGACCAAGTGCACGCCGCCTTCGGCAAACGCCCGGTCCAGGGTCGGGACCAGGTCGTTGACGGCCTCCACGCGGTGGCCCTTGGCACCGTAGGCCTGCGCGTAGAGGACGAAATCCGGGTTGCCGAAGGTCATCCCGTAGTCGGCGAACTTATCGACCGCCTGCTTCCAGCGGATCATCCCGTAGGCCGAGTCGTCGAGGATCAGCACGACCAGGTTGAGCTTGAGCCGCACCGCGGTCTCCAATTCCTGGCTGTTCATCATGAAGCCGCCGTCGCCGCACACCGCCATGACGCGGCGGTTCGGGTAGAGCATCGCCGCCATCATGGCGGAGGGCAGGCCCGCGCCCATGGTGGCGAGCGCATTGTCGAGCAGCAGCGTGTTGGCGACGTAGGTGCGGTAGTTGCGGGCAAACCAGATCTTGTACATTCCGTTGTCGAGGCACACGATCCCGTCCTCCGGAATCACCCGCCGGACGTCGCGCACCAGCCGCTGGGGCGTGACCGGGAAGCGGTCCTCGCCGGCCCGGTCGGCGATGTGGTCGAGGATGTGCTCGCGCAGGTGCAGCAGGGCGCCGGCGTTCGGCAGCTTGCCCTCCAGCTTGTCGGCGAGGAGCTTCAGGGTCGGCCCGAGGTCGCCCACCACCTCGGCGTCGGGATAGTAGACCTGCTCGACGTTGGCCGGCATGTAGCCGATGTGGAGCACCTTCTGGTCGGCCTGGCCCATGAAGAAGGGCGGCTTCTCGATCGTGTCGTGGCCGATCGCGATGATCAGGTCGGCCTTGTCGATCGCCTCGTGTACGTAGTCGCGCTCGGAGAGTGCCGCGGTACCCATGTAGAGGCTGGTGCCGCTGGCGACCGTGCCCTTGCCCATCTGGGTGGTGAAGAACGGGATCTGGGTGCGCCGGACGAAGCCGCCGAGGTCGCCCGTGGCGCGCGGCCGGCTGGCGGCGGCCCCCAGCATGACGAGCGGCCGCTTGGCCGCGAGGATCATGGCGGCGGCCCGCTCGATCGCGGTCGGGTGGGCGACCGGGATGTCGATCGGATGCGGCGGCACGACGTAGGCCTCGGCCTGCTCGGCGGCGATGTCCTCCGGCAGCTCCAGCAGCACCGGCCCGGGACGCTCCTCGGTGGCGACCCGGAAGGCGTCGCGGACGATCGTCGGGATCGAGGAGGCCGAGACGATCTGCCGGGCCATCTTGGTGATCGGCTTCATCGAGCTGATCACGTCGACGATCTGGAACTTCGCCTGCCGGGAGGACAGGATGCCCTTCTGGCCGGTGATGATGATCATCGGCATCGCGCCGAGGTGGGCGTAGGCCGCGCCGGTCGAGAAGTTCAGGGCGCCCGGGCCCAGCGTCGAGAGGCACACGCCCGGCCGGCCGGTGAGACGGCCGTGCGTCGCCGCCATGAAGCTCGCCGCCTGCTCGTGACGGGTCAGCACCAGCTCGATCTTGGAGGTGCGGAGCGACTCGACGACGTCGAGGTTCTCCTCGCCCGGAATGCCGAAGATGCGGTCGACGCCCTCGTTCTCCAGGGCCGCAACGAGTAGATCTGAGCCCTTGGGCATGTGATGTCCCACTGATGCGGCGCCCGACGGCGCCGTCCGGCCCGGCCCGATCCACGCGCCCGATCCACCGTCTGCACACCGGTGATTCGCACGGTTCGGATCGGGACGGACACCCTTCGAATAGGCGACCGGTTAGAGGACTGGCCTGTAGTGTGGTCAAGGGCCGCCGAGGCTGAAAGGTCACAGAGCGGTGCCAATCCTATCGTGTACGTGAATGAGGCCGTCTGGGACCGACCGAGTACGATCAAGGTTGTCGCCTACTCGGTTCGGCGGGGGATCATGGACAAGGTGCCAAACGACGAGACGCGGGCCGCGACGTTGCTTCCGGCCGGCGACGAACCGACCGAGGATGTCGTGCTGGCGCCGCTCGCGGACTTCCCGCGGATCGATCTCCGGGCCGGCGTCGAGCCCTGGGACAAGCGCCGGCAGGCCGGCAAGGCGATGCGCGCGAAGGTCCCGCACCAGGACCACGCGGCCCTGCGCTCGGAGCCGGATCGCCCCGATCCGGTCGGCCTGATCGCGGCGGCCCATGAGGGTCGGCAGGCGCATCTGATCCCGCTGCGGGTCGCCAGGATGGCGACGAGCCCGTTCGCGTTCCTGCGTGGCGCCGCCCACGTGATGGCCTGGGACCTGTCGCGCGGTCCGCGCAGCGGCATCGACGTGGTCATGAACGGCGATGCCCATATCGACAATTTCGGCCTGTTCGGCACCCCGCAGCGCGACATCGTCCTCGACCTCAACGACTTCGACGAGGTCACGGTCGGCCCGTGGGAATGGGATTTGAAGCGGCTCTGCGCCGGGATCACGGTCGCCACGGCCGATGCCGGCACGCCGGCCGAATCGCGCAGGGCCGCCGTGATGGCCGCGGTGTCGGGCTACCAGCGCACGATGCGGCGCCTGGCGCCGCAGGGCTCCCTGGACGTCTGGTACCAAACCACCCGGGCGGATTTGGCTGAACTCGGCGGGATCCGGATGGATCCGGAGGCCCGTTCGGTGGTGCGCCGGTCGGTCGAGAAGGCCCGCCGCAAGAACAACCGCAGCCTCTTGGCCCAGATGGCCGAGCGGCGCATCGACGGCGGTTGGCGCTTCCGGACCGACGCGCCGATCCTGACCCCGGTCGACGAGACCACCCGCCAGCAGGTCGTCTCGGGGCTGGAGCGCTACGCCGAGACCCTGCCGCGCGAGCGGCGATTCATGCTCGATCGCTATCAGGTCATCGATGTCGCCCATCGCGTCGTCGGGGTCGGCAGCGTCGGGACGCGGGCCTATGTGGCGCTCTTGTGCGGGAACTCCGATCGGGACGCGCTCTTCCTGCAGGTCAAGGAGGCGGTTCGCCCGGCCCACGGCCCCTACCTGCCCGGGATGCCGGAGCCCTATGCGGGCCACGAGGGCGAACGGGTCATCTACGGTCAGCGCCTGCTGCAAGCGGTGGGCGACCCGCTGCTCGGCTGGACCACCATCGAGGGCCGTCCGTTCTACGTGCGCCAGATGAAGAACCTGAAGGGCGCGATCCCGCTCTCCGACATGTCCGGGCCGTCGCTCCTGACCTTCTCTTACGCCTACGGGGCTCTCCTGGCCCGGGCCCATGCCCGCACCGGAGACGCCGCGGCGATCGCCGGCTATTGCGGCGGCGGCAAGAACCCGGACCTGCGGGAGGCCCTGGCCGACTGGGCAGCCTCTTATGCGGAGCGCAACGCCGAGGATTTCCGCCTGTTTCGCGCCGCGATCGCCGACGGGCGGCTGGAGGCTGCCGACGATCCTTGCCTGTGATGGACCTCTGAAGGCGCGCGCCGCCTCTGTTCGGCGCACCCGGTGCGCCGCGCGCGATTCTTACGGGACGAAGCCGAAGTCCAAAAGGAATCGCGCTCACAGCATCCCGAAGGTCGGGGCTTCGTTGGCGAGGCGCACCAATAGGTCGCGCAGCCAGCGATGGGCGGGATCGCGATCGTAGGAGGCGTGCCACAGCATCGACACCACCACCTCGTCGAGCGCCACCGGCACCGGGCTGACCGCCAGGGAGAGCGTGCTGGCGAAGGAAGTCGCCAGCCTCGCGTGCATGGTGGCGATCACCGGCGCGGCGCGGACCATGAACGGCACCACGAGGAAGCGCGGCGTGGTCACCGCGAGGATGCGCGAGCGCCCCAGCGCCGCCAGCGCGTCGTCCACGACTCCGTGGGCCGTCTCCCGCAACGAGGTCAGGACGTGCGGGAAACGCAGGTAGTCATCGAGCCCGATCGGCGGCTGGATCCCGATCAGGTCGGCGTTGAACAGAACCACGTAGCTGTCGCGGTAGAGCAGCCGCTGCTTGTGATGCAGTTGCCCCTCGGTGAAGAACCCGATGGCCAGATCGACCCGGTCGGCATCCAGCTCGTCGAGGATGCGAGCCCGCTCGACGGAACGCAGCAGCAGCCGGATCCCCGGCGCGTCCCGGCGCAGCTGCGCGATCAGCCGGGGCCCGATCAGGACCTCGACGCTGTCCGGCAGGCTCAGCGTGAAGCTGCGCTCGACGGTGGCCGGATCGAACCGCTCCTCCCGGTGGACGAGGGCCTGGACCTGCCGCAACGTGGCCCGCAACGGCTCGACCAGTTTCAGGGCCCGCGGCGTCGGCCGCATCCCGTCGGGCGCGCGCGTGAGCAGTTCGTCGTCGAACAGGCGGCGCAGCCTGGCGAGGCTCGAACTCATCGCCGACTGGCCGACGCCGATCCGCGCCGCCGCCCGGGTGACGCTGCGCTCGTCGAGCAGCGCATCGAGGGCGACGAGCAGGTTCAGGTCGATCCGGCTGAGGTCGATATGGTCGATGGCCACGCGCGCTGCGCTCGGTTCGAGGTCGGGTCCCCTCCATAGCAGAGCGCGGCCGTCACGCCGGCACCGGCTCCCGCGGCTCGGTGTGGTCGAACAGGCGCGGCGGAGCGATCTCGTTCCTGGCGCCCATCCGCTCGATCAGATGGTCGGCCACCCGCAGCGCGTTGGCGATGATCGTGAGCGTCGGGTTCACTGCGCCGATCGACGGGAAGAAGCTCGCGTCGGTGACGTAGAGGTTGTCGAGTTCATGCGCCTTGCAGTTCCGGTCCAGCACGGAGGTCGCCGGGTCGTCCCCGAACCGCAAAGTCCCCGCCTGGTGCGCGGTGCCGCCGATCGGGATGTTCTTGCCGAGGTAGAGCGAACGGTCGAACAGGTGCGGGTGCATGTCGGTGAAGCTGCAGATTTCCTGCAGCTTGCGCCGCAGCCGCTTGTGCGCCTCCACGTTGGTCTCGGTGAGGTCGAGATGGACCTTGCCATCCTTGTAGTAGACCCGGTTCTGGGCCAGCGGGACGTCCTCCGAGGTCAACCAGAAATCGACGGAGTGCTTCGCGATCCAGTCGAACGGCTTGTTGGGAAACCATTGCAGGAAGCCCGGCAGCCCCTCGCCGTGGATCTGGGCGCCGTCGGACTTGCCGACCATCTGGATGTGGCCCAGCGGGAAGTCCCAGTCGTCCTTCCGGTCCGGGTCGCCGAAGTAGAAGTCGTTGAGACCGAGCGTCTTCTGGAAACGGGTCGGGTTCGGCACCTTCGAAATAGCCAGCACCGTCGAATTGTTGTGGCGCATGTAGTTGCGCCCGACCTGTCCGGAGCCGTTGGCGAGGCCGTCCGGGTGCCGGTCGCTGGCCGAGCGCAGCAGCAGCAGCGCCGAGGAGAGCGCCCCGCAGGCCACGACGACGAGGTCGGCGGAGGCCTCGAACGGCGCGTCGTCGCGGGTGCCGGCCACGCCGGTCACGGTACGACCGCTGGGGTCGGTGACAAGGCGCTCGACATAAGTACGCGTGAGCAGCGTCAGGTTCGGGCAGTCGCGCAGGGCCGGATCGACCACCATCGTCTGCGCGTCGGACTTGCCGTTGGTCGGGCAAGGGAAACCATCGAAGGATTCGCACTTGATGCAGGGCGAGGTCGACACCGCGCGTCCGTCCTTCTCCACCAGCCGCACGCCGACCGGCAGGTGGAACGGGTGATGCCCGGCATCCTTCAGGTTGTCGAACAGCTGCTGGATCCGCGGCTCGTGGGACACCGGCGGATGAGCGTAGGGCTTGCGCGACCAGGGCTCGGTCGGATCCTCGCCGCGCTGGCCGTGGACGTGGAACAGCTCCTCGGCGGCCTGGTAATGCGGCTCGAACTCGTCGTAGCCGACGGGCCAGGCGGGTGCGATGCCGTCCTCGTGGCGGATGTCCGAAAAGTCCTTTTCCCGGAGCCGGAACAGGACCGAGCCGTAGAATTTCGAATTGCCGCCGACGTAGTAGTGCAGGCCCGGCTGGAAGCTGGCGCCGTCGGAGGAGTACCAGGTCTCCTTGGTCTGGTAGTAGCCGTCGACGATCACCGCCTGGCTGTCCCAGTTGCGCGGCTCGCGCAGCAGATAGTCGCCGCGCTCGATCAGGAGGATGCGCTTGCCGGTCTGCGCCAGGCGCCACGCCATCGTCCCGCCGCCAGGGCCGGATCCAACGACGATCACGTCGTAATGCTCACCCGGCATCAATTCTGTCTCCGTCCGGACGGATCGTCCTGGCAAGCAACTCTTGAGCCCGAATTCGGATCGCGCCAAGGCGATGTTTTGCGGGGCGGCGCCGCGGATGCTGCAACCGGCGGTTAAGCGCTTTTCCCAACGCGACCTTCAGGTTCACCTGCGATCCTGCACCGAGCCGGCCTGAAGCCGGGGAGGCATCCATGGTCGTCAAGGATATCGCGCTCGTGCTGGCGCTGCTCATCGCGGCAGCCCTGGCGCTCGGCCATTGGCGCGCCCGGCGCGGGCGACCGGACGAGGCCGAGGCCGAGCGGCTGCACGACCGCATCTGGCGGATCAGCGAGAGCGAGGACCGCTACCGCGCCCTGGTCGCGGCCACCACCGAGGTGATCGTCCAGCGCGACGCCCGCGGCCGCATCACCTACGCCAACGACGCGTACGCCCTTCTCTTCGGCCGACCGGCGATCGACCTGCTCGGCGCGCAGATCGATCTGGAGATCCTGGAGCGGAACGCCGTCGAGGTCGGGGAGGACGGCGTGCGCCGCATGGAGGCGCAGGTCCGCTCGGTGGACGGGCAGGTGCGCTGGTTCGCCTTCGTGGAGATGCCGGTCGCACACGGCGACGCGATGCACTGGCTGCGGGCCGGGCGAGACGTCACCGCCCGGGTCGAGGCGCTGCGCAGCCGCGACGCCGCCCTCGAACGCGCCGAGGCTGCGAGCGTGGCGAAGTCGCGCTTCCTCGCCACCGTCAGCCACGAGATGCGGACGCCGCTGAACGGCATCCTCGGAATGGCCGACCTCGTGCTCGGCACCGCCCTCGACCTGGAGCAGCGGACCTACGTGGAGGCCGTGCGCACCAGCGGACAGGCCCTGCTCGGGCTGATCGACGGCGTGCTCGACTTCTCGCGGATCGAAGCCGGGCGCCTCGACCTTGCGGCCGAGCCGTTCGACCTGCCGGCCCTGGCCGAGAGCGTCGTGGAGCTGCTGGCCCCGCGGGCCCAGGACAAGGGCATCGAGATCGCCCTCGACGTCACCGAGGATTTCCCGCGTGCGCTCGTCGGCGATGCGGATCGCGTCCGGCAGATTTTGATTAATCTCGCCGGCAACGCCATCAAGTTCACGGAGCGCGGCGGCGTCGGCGTGAGCCTGACTTTCGCCCGCATGCCGGGTGGGGGAGGGGAGGTGGTCCTGGCCGTCTCCGATACGGGCCCCGGCATCCCGGAGGAGCGCTTGCCGGTCCTGTTCGAGGAGTTCGAGCAGGGCGACGGCAGCGCCAGCCGGAGCCACGAAGGCACCGGCCTGGGCCTCGCCATCACCCGCCGCTTGGTCACCGGCATGGACGGACGGATCGAGGCGGATTCGCGCCTGGGACGCGGCTCGACCTTCCAGGTCGTCCTGCCGCTGCCGGACGCCGAGACCGAGCGCGCCGACCCGGTTCCCCTGCCGCGGCTCGAGGGACGGCGCTGCCTGATCGTGGCCGACTCGCCCTACCAGGCGCCGTACCTCGCCCGCAGCCTGTCCCGGGCGGGCGCCGCGACGGTGATCGTCGGAACCCTGGACGACGGCCTCGACGCCCTGTCGGGCGCTGCCTTCGACGCGGTGTTAGCGGACCGGGCGCTGGGCGACGCGGCGGTCCGCCAGATCGCCGACGCCGCGCATGCCTGCGGGGTGCGCTGCAGCCTGGTCCTGCTGTCCCCCTTCGACCGCCGCGGCTTCGGGGCCCCCGGCGCGGCGGGCTTCGACGGATACCTGATCAAGCCGGTCCGGGCCCGCTCGCTATTCGAGCGGCTGCTCGCCCCACCGCCGACGGTCGAATCCGCCGCGATCCAGGCACCGGCCCCGGTCCGAACGGGAACCGGCCAGCGGATCCTGCTCGCCGAGGACAACCCGATCAACGCCCTGCTGGCGACGCGTGCGCTGGAGCGCCTCGGCGCCGAAGTCGTCCATGCGGTCGACGGCGTCGAGGCGCTGGAGCAGCTGGCGAAGGCCGGCCCGTTCGATCTCGCCCTGATCGACATCCGCATGCCGCGCCTCGACGGCCACGAGACAGCCCGCTGCATCCGGGCTGCTGAAGCCGCGGGCGAGGGTCTCCGGTTGCATCTCGTCGCCCTCACGGCCAATGCCGGCCGCGAGGACGAGATCGCCGCACGCGAAGCGGGCTTCGACGATTTCCTGGCCAAGCCGCTCAATCTGAAGCTGCTTCCGGGCCTGTTGGAAGACCGGACCGCGCAGGCCGCCTGACCGGGGTACACCCGCGTTGACAGGAGGGCGCAGGCCGCGCCAACAGGACGACCATGTCGACAGCGCCCACCACGTCGCCCGCACCGCGTTCCTCGAACGGCGCCCTTGCTGCCTGGGGCGTCGCGATCCTCATGGTCGCCACGGTCCTGCTCAGCGCGCTCCTGCCCGCCCGCCACCCGGCGCCGGCACGTTCGGTCGCCGACGACCCCGCCTGCCTGGAATGGACCGACGACTGCCGGGTCTGCCAGCGCCTCGCGGAGGGGCCGGCCTGCTCGCTTCCGGGCATCGCCTGCCAGACCGGCACCCCGCACTGCCTGCGTCACCGCGACGGGTGAGGGCGGGCTCGCCGGTCCTCCGCTTCGCGCCGAGCCCGAACGGACGGCTCCACCTCGGCCACGCCTATTCGGCCCTGCTCAACGCCGACCTCGCCCGGCGGATGGGCGGCCTCTGCCGCCTGCGGATCGAGGACATCGATCCCGTCCGCTCGAAGCCGGAGCTGGTGGAGGCGATCGTCGCCGACCTCGCCTGGCTGGGCCTGACCTTTCCGGAGCCGGTGCGGCACCAATCCCGGCACATGGGCGCCTACCGGGCACTGCTCGATGGCCTGATCGGCCGGGGCCTCGCCTATCCGTGCTTCTGCTCACGCGGGCAGATCCGCGCGCAGGCCGCCGCCCAGGCCGGACACCCGCACGACCCCGACGGAGCGCCGCTCTATCCGGGAACCTGCCGCGGGCTCGATCCAGCGATCGTGGCCGAGCGTCTTGCCGGGAACGCGCCGCATACCTGGCGCCTCGACATGGAAGCCGCCCTGCGCCGCGGCGGCGACCGGCTGGGCTACACCGCCTTCGACAGATCCGGCACGCAATGGGTCCAGGCCGATCCAGCGCGCTGGGGCGACGCCGTAATCGCCCGCCGGGACGTACCGACGAGCTACCACCTCGCCGTCGTTCACGACGACGCGGAGGAGGGGATCACCCACGTGGTGCGCGGCCAGGACCTGGAAGCGGCCACCGACCTGCACGTCCTGCTCCAGCACCGGCTCGATTTACCGGTCCCGCGCTACCGCCACCACCGGCTGATCCTGGATCCCGGGGGAGAGAAGCTCGCCAAGTCGCGCGCCTCGCAGAGCCTGGCCGACCTGAGGGCTGCGGGGGTCACGCCCGAGCAGATCCGGGCGCGGCTCGGGTTCGGATGACGGACGCCCAGCTGGTTCAGCGCACGGCGGCGTCGCGTTGCGCCAGCGCCGTAGCGCTCTTCGATTTGAGCATGGTCGCGTCGATCTGCTCGCGCTGGCGCTTGAACTCGCTCAGCATCCGCCCGTCGAGCTCGCGGCCGCGGGGCACGCGAATCTTCATCGGGTCGACGAAGTGGCCGTTGATGATCACCTCGTAATGGAGGTGTGGGCCGGTCGAGAGGCCGGTGGAGCCGAGATAGCCGATGATCTGCCCCTGGCGGACCCGGACACCCTCCTTCACGCCCCGGCCGAACCGCGACATGTGGTTGTAGGTCGTGACGTAGCCGTTCACGTGCTGGATCTCGACCCGGTTGCCGTAGCCCGAGGTCATCTCGGCCCGGATCACCACGCCGTTGCCCGCCGCGGCGATCGGCGTCCCGATCGGGTTCGCCCAGTCTACGCCGGTATGCAGCTTGGCATAGCCAAGGATCGGGTGGCGGCGGTAGCCGAAGCCGGAGCGCATGATGCCGTCCGGGATCGGCTTGCGCAGCAGGAACTTCTTGAGGGAGCGCCCCTGGTCGTCGAGGTAATCGATCGTGCCGTCGTCCGGAGACTGGAAGCGGTAGACCTTGCGGGTCTCGCCCCCGAGCGTCAGCGCCGCGTAGAGCAGGTCAGGCCGGTCGGCGGAGGCCTCGTCGTCGTAGGTGTAGAATACGTCCAGCCCGTCGCCGCTGGCGATGCGGCGCTGGAAGTCGAGGTCGTAGCTGAACACCCGGACGATGTCCTCGACCGTGGCGCGCGGCAGGTCGTGGCGCGCGGCCGTCTCGTAGAGGCTCTGATACAGGCGCGGCCCCGAGCCCGAATCCTCGTCCTCGTCCTCGCCGGCCTCGGCCTGAGGCTGCGACTTGGCGGACGGGGCGTCCTCGGTCGGGGGCGTCACCGAGACGAAGGCGTTGCGGTCGTTGAGCGCCGCGATGCCCTCGATGCCGCTCTCGCCGTACAGCACCACGCGGGTGACCTGGCGCGGATCGCCGGGACGCGGGCCCGGGGCGACCTGCACCCGCATCTGCTGCCCTTCGGTGAGGGCGCCGGTGCGGCTCTTTCCGCCCAGCGCGGCGACAATCGCGCGGATCTGCTCGTCGCCGGCCATGCCGGTGGCCTTCAGGAGTGTCTCCAGGGTGTCGCCCCGCTTGAACGCGACGTCGCGCTCCTCCACGAGCGGCGCCTCGTTCGGCTTCAACTCGACCTTGGCGACCTTGGTGACGTTCTCGGGGACGACCAGCACCTCGATCGCCTTGAACGGGTTGGTGTCTTTGGCGGCGGCGGCCTCCGCGTCGCCGCCGGCGCCCTGCTGGAGCGTGCGCGACAAGAGGATCTGAGGGGCGATCGGGATGGCGGCCCGGCGCCCGGCCTCGGCCGCGATGCGCCGCTCCTCCTCGACCTGGGCGGTGACGTCGTCGTCGGTCAGGGCCGGCGCATTCGGATCGATGGCGGCGTCGGCGAGGTCGCGCTTGACCACCGTGACCTCGGCGCCCGGCGCGTCGGCGGCGGCATCCGGCGCGCGCTCCAGGGGCTCGTCGGAGACGAACTTCATCGGATCGAAGCGCGGCAGATCACCGGCATAGACGCCCGTGGTCATCGACAGCGGGGCGGTGATCCGCACGAAGGCCTTGGCCTTGATGATCTCGCGGTCCCCCAGCCGCACGGTGACCGGCGCGCGAAAGCTCTGCTTGGCGGAGGCGATCATCAGGTTGCGCACGAGCCGGTCGCCCTTGCGGGCGATGTTGGCGCCGCTCTCGCTCGGCTGCGGGCGCGCCATGATGGTGGCCTTCTCCGGGATCGCCGCGAAGGAGACATCACCCTGGAGGGATACGTGCAACGCGGCGGCGATCAGGCCGGCACCAGTAAGACCGGTCAGCGTGCTAGCGCAGAGCCAACGCAAATTGACCGCGCGGCGATCGATCTGGGTCGCGTCGGCGCCGAGGAGATCGAGGGGGGCCTGAACGCCGCGCCCCACGCCAGGGGCGAGGGCGGCAACATCACCGATCTTGAGTCGCTCGCGCTTCACTCGAAGGCCCCGGATAGACGACGGCGCATGGGCCTCCCGCCAGCCTGATGATCCACGGCCGGGCCGATCGCCATACCGCCCGTCCCATTCATGTACGGGCTGCTCATCTCGGGGCGTAGCATGTCCAGATTGAGGCGTCGCGCACGCCAGGTACAGAAGGCCAAGCATCGCCTTCTAGCAAGCAGCGCCTTGTTTGAGAGACATAGCGCCGGGGGAGGGGAGGGG